>CAZHIO010000238.1:0-2513 GCA_964532615.1 uncultured Planctomycetia bacterium | reverse complement strand
CGCTCATCAACTACGGATTCAGGCTGCCCTCGGCGCTTGACAACAGGCCGTTAACCTTCGATGAATTCGAGAGCATTCTGCCCGGAATGATATTCGTATCGGCAACGCCTTCCGATTACGAGATCGGTAAATCGGGCTCCCGGATAGTCGAGCAGATCATCAGGCCGACGGGCCTTATAGATCCGCAGATCGATGTCAGGCCTACAAAAAACCAGATAGACGATCTGATTAATGAGATCAGGATCAGGGCTAAAAAAAGAGAGAGATCCCTGGTGACCACTATCACCAAGCGTCTTTCAGAAGATCTTGCGGCGTATCTTGCCGGTTTCGATCTGAAAGTGAAGTTTCTTCATTCCGAGATAGGAGCCATAGAAAGGGTTGAGATACTTCGTGACTTGCGGCTCAATAAATTCGACTGCCTTGTGGGTGTCAATCTTTTAAGAGAAGGGCTCGATCTTCCCGAGGTATCGTTAGTCGCTATACTCGACGCCGATAAAGAGGGATTTTTAAGGAGTCAAACGAGCCTGATCCAGGTCGCCGGACGGGCCGCGCGGCATCTTAACGGCCGGGTCATAATGTACGCGGACACGGTCACAAATTCAATGAAGAACGCCATAGACGAGTGTGTGAGGAGACGCAAGATACAGCTTGAATATAATAAAGTCAACTGCATCGAGCCTCGATCTATCCAGAAAGCCATACGGGACGGGATCGAATCTTACAAAAAAGCACGGGAAGTCATAACCGGAGTGATAGAGGAGACCGAGGATCAATATGATGCTACAGCTTTGATAGATGAGCTTCAGCGTGATATGGAGCTCGCCGCGAGAAATCTGCAATTTGAAAAAGCTGTGATAATTCGTGATCAGATAAAGGAATTAAAGATAAAGTTTAAAATCGGCGACATCGGGAAAGAGCGGGCTTAAATGACAGTCGATAAGACCCTTGACGATAAGATATTAGATGCGCTGAGGGATGGTTCCGGGCCCTACATATCAGGTGAGGAGCTTTGTAAGCTTGCCGGAATTTCAAGAGCAGCGATATGGAAGCGCATGGAGAAGCTTAGAGCGGAGGGCTATGATATAGAAGCGTCTCCTCACCTCGGATATCGCTTAGTCGGCATCCCTGATTCGTTGATACCAAGTGAGATCAGATGGAAGCTCGATACTAAGGTCCTGGGCAGGGAGATGATATCCTATAAGAAGACGGATTCCACTAATTCCAGAGCTTATGAGCTTGCTGAGCAGGGTCTGCCGGAAGGCTCTGTCATATTGGCCGATGAGCAGGCTAAAGGAAAGGGGAGGCATGGCAGAACCTGGCAATCGCCTCCCGGATGCGGTATTTACATGTCGTGCATATTGAGGCCCAGAATGACACCTAACGAAATACCTAAGATAACCCTGATCGCTGCCGTCGCCGTAGCGAGAGCGATAAGAGATTTAACCGGCCTTGACGCCATGATAAAATGGCCGAACGATATATTGATAAACGGTAAAAAAGTCTGCGGAATACTTACCGAAATGAAGGCTGAACAGGATCGCATCGATTTTATAATTCTCGGCATAGGCGTCAATGTAAACGCTAAAACCGCGGATCTTCCGAAAGGCGGTTCTTCTTTGAGGGAGGAGTCCGGAACATCCGGTAAGGCGGCCGGATTTTCAAGGGTCGATCTTGCCAGGAGAATGCTTCAGACGATAGAGCAGTATTATAATATTTTGAAAAAACACGGTTCCGGCTCTATAATAGAGGAGTGGAAAGAGTTATCATCTATGATAGGTTCAAGGATCAGAGTGACCCTGCATAACAGAGCGTTCGAGGCCAGCGCTCATAATATAGATCCGGACGGCGCGCTCATAGTCAGGCTTGACTCCGGAGTGCTCGAAAAGATATCATCCGGTGACGTGGTAACGGTGAGGTAAAAAAAGGATGCGCATGAAGAGCTTGCTCGCGGTAGACATAGGAAATACAAATATAACAGCAGGCCTATTTAAGGGCGATCGTTTACTGAAAAAACTTAAAGTGCCTACAAATTCATATTCTCTATATGGCAGATGTTTTGCGGGAATGCCCAGAGCCGCTAATTCCGACGGTCGCGATGCGCCGGATATAATAATATCCAGCGTGGTGCCTCTGGCGCTCTCCAGATTCATCGTCGAGATAAATAAGACATTTAAGAGCAATATTATAATAGTCGGTCGGGACAAGATAGTCCCTATTAAGAATTTGTATAAGGTTAAGAGCGAGGTGGGGCAGGACAGGTTAGTTAATGCATTCGCGGCAAAGAGTCTTTATGGTTATCCATGTGTAATAGTCGATTTCGGAACGGCCGTTACTTTTGATGTGATATCCGGCAAAGGGGAGTATCTCGGCGGCCTGATATTGCCCGGAATAGAGATGTCTTTATCGAGCCTGCACAAGAAGACGGCGTTGCTGCCCAAGGTCGAACTCAAACGCGCCTCATCCATTATCGGACGCGATACCGTAAATAGTATGCGCGGAGGCATACTCTTCGG
>CAZHIO010000237.1:0-2555 GCA_964532615.1 uncultured Planctomycetia bacterium | reverse complement strand
ATCATAACACTCTTTCTGACTGACGTTGCGTATGTACTCCTTAATGCGCCCGATACCGGCTCTATAATTATCTCCGGTGACAGGAGCTATCTCCACCACCTGGCCTCCGTCATCAGTCTTATAACGGTCGTTATATTTCTTCATGAGTCCTATAATATAGTAGATAAATTTTCGCGATTTGGGCCACTCTCCGCACGTGTATATCTTAACTCGCTTATCGGGACTAAGGTCTTTGTTGAGCTCAGCTATCATGCTCACCGCCACATCTATGTTTCTCAAGAACGCGGGGAATAGTACGTGCTGGGCCGATTCAAGCTTCTTATCGTCACGGCTTGCCTTATCGTCAAAACTTTTATTGGTCAGATCATTCGTACCGAAGCTTATGAAATCGAATTTACCGGCCTTCACTATCTCCGCGGCGCCCAAGCAGGCTCCGGGGCTCTCTATCATAGCCCCTATCTTTATACCTTCAAGCTTATATGGGTCTATCCCATCATCGATAAGTTCTTTCTTCACCTGCTCTATCAATGCTCTGATAGCCTGCGCCTGTATCTCATTATCAACGCTCGGTATAAGTATTCTGATATTCTTATGTATAGCGTAGGCTCTAAAAAAAGCCCTGAGCTGAGTTCTGATAATTTGCTGCCCCTTATCGGATTCGAAGTAAAAAGGCGCACCCATAATCGGTTCGCGCTCTTTGATCTTAGCCTCATCGTAAATACTGTTCCGGATCGACTTCATAGCCTGATCAAGCTTATCCTGCGCCATATCGAGTGTGCGAAGCGTGACCGGTCCGCTTACTTTAGACGCGGCTTTAATGGCCTCATTATATATATCCTCCTCCGACGGTTCAACGGCTCCGTCATACATATTCTCGGTCCTGAATAGGCCGACGCCCTCCGATCCGTTGCTCTCCACCAAAGAAACATCGGGATCGAGGCGCGGCACATCTGACAATAGGCTTATCCTGGCGCCGTCAACCGTGACCGCTTTCCCCTGTGAATTCTTTCTGAAGATCGAACGCATTATTCTTTGACGCTGCATAAGGCCTTGATAGTAATTAATTGTTTTGGGGCTAAGCTGAGGGTTAACGATACATCTGCCTCCGGGACAATCTATTACGACGATGTCGCCGGTCTTCAGAGTCTCAAATGCGGTCAAGCCCGGCATAACTATAACTCCGCCCTCTCGGCCGGGTATTATTATATCTTTCGCTGTTATGACCCAGTGTGATCGCGAGTTTCCTTGCTCAGTACCTATGGCGGCAAGCTTAGGATTCCTACCTATAAGATCGTAGAAATGTATCTGGTCCATAGATTCGGTCACATATAATACATTAGCCTGGTCCTCTTCCATGTAAGAAGGCACATCCCTGCCCTCTATCGCATAAGTGAATAGCCCGCTTACATATCTTATCTCGTCTGCATTTGCTCCGGGGTTTGCGGTGATATACTCCTCCGCAAGATTGTTAAATATCTCGCTTGAAAACATACCTCCCGGCTCTATTGAAGCGGTCAGCCTGTCAGTAGCCCAATCGAAGAACCCCGCGGTCTGTTCCTTCATAGGCTCCGTCAGATTGGCTTTGATATTATCAATGGCCTGGACCGCTTCGACCTTCTCGCTTTCTACATACTGTACAAGCTCAGGCATCGAATGCCCGAAATTATGGACCATCCTCAATAGTTCAGCGAACATCGAATATGCCTCGACCAGGCCCTCCAGCGGCTTTAATTTACCGACCAGCTGCGCCTCTGTTATATCACCGTTCTCGTGCTCCTCATAGTATCCGGCCATCTTTTGGATAAACTCTTTCGCTTTGGGCCCGATGGATGTCTTAACATATTCCAGTATATCTATATACACACGCCGTTTGGATTCATCTATAGACTTATGAAATGCGGGCATCTTCTCGTCCAGCCCCATGATCAGGAATCCAAGCTGAATAGCAGTCTCTTCTGACGCTCCCGAAATCCTCTTCTTTATCTCGGACCTGATAGAATTAGCCGCCCTGTTCAACAGCTCATGCTCCCTGCGTATCCGATCCGCTTCAATGGCCGGATTGTCACTCTTCAGCGAGCTTTCTGAATCTATATAGACGACTATCTCTTTAAGTATCTTTCCCACAAGATCTTTTGAAGCCAAATCACCTAAGTCATTAAGAGTCATTTCGTATAGCTTCATATCTTCAAGAAATGAAAAGAGCGCGTCTTTTCCTTCTTTTTCAAGCCGCTCGAAAGCTTTTCTTTCAGAAGCGATTATCGCTCTCATTATGTCGTCGTCGACATCATAATTAACGAGCACGTTTGCGATAGCGGACTCCAGGCGCTGCTTACTTGCAACGATCTTCGCCGCCCTCTGACGCTTTGTATCTTTTCCCGTTACCAGCTGCTCGTCTATGATGGTTTTTGAGTCTACATATGAATTGACCCTCTCAACTCTCAATACCATAATATCGTCACCGGTCATTGAAGGCACCTCTATCTCGCGCGGCATAGAGGCGTTTATCCCGGCCATAGCCTGACGGACGCCTTCCGCCAATATAGGATCCAGCTTCA
>CAZHIO010000236.1:0-2560 GCA_964532615.1 uncultured Planctomycetia bacterium | reverse complement strand
TACTTTCTTATCCGGGTTGAGTATCGACGCTGATTCGGCCATAAACTGAACTCCGCAAAAGACTATGACATCCGCGTCGGTCCTTACGGCGGCCTGAGAAAGCGCAAGCGAATCGCCCGATATATCGGCTATCTCCTGTATCTCATCCCTCTGGTAGTTGTGCACGATTATGACGGCATTACGGCTCTTCTTGAGCTTCTCTATCTTCTTCTTAAGCGATTCGTTATATTTTGCGTCACTACTATCTTTTATACGATCGGTCATGATCACACCTTTACTATTATGTTATCGATAAGCCTGGTCTTACCCACAAAAGCGGCGATAGCCACAAGCGCTTCACCGGATATAACAGAGACGTCTTCAAGGTCTTTAGCGCCGACTACCGCCAGGTAATCCAGTTTTACCAGAGGTTTCGAAGATATCATCTCCCTGATCGCCTTTGCCAGCTTATCGGCGCCTCTCTCTCCGGATTTTACGATCGACGCGGCCTTCTCAAGGGACTGGTTTAATACCAGGGCTTCTCTCCTCTGGTCTTCGGAGAGATATATATTGCGCGAGCTCATAGCCAACCCGTCACGCTCCCGCACTATAGGCATCGTCTTTATCTCTATATCCATATTGAGATCGCGAACCATCTTCTTTATCACTACAACCTGCTGAGCGTCCTTCTGGCCGAAATACGCGACGCATGGCCTCACTATATTGAACAATTTCGCAACCACAGTCGTAACGCCCGTAAAATGTCCATGGCGGGAAGACCCGCAGAGCTTATCGCTAAGCTTTTCCACGTTAACGTACGTAGCGTAATCATCCGGATACATCTCTTTAGCGGAAGGATAAAAGATCACGTCGACTCCGGCGTCCTGAGCCAGAGCCTCATCGCGCTTAATGTCGCGCGGATACTTATCAAAATCATCTTTCGGGGCAAACTGTAAAGGATTGACGAATATGCTCAGCACGACGACATCCGTATGCTTCTTTGCCGCCCTGACTAAGCTCATATGCCCTTCGTGAAGATAGCCCATCGTGGGAACGAAGCCTATGGACTTGCCCTCTTTCCTGATCATCTTTGTGAGGGTCGTCATCCTCGAAATACTTTCAACTAATTTCATTTATAACCTTTTGGCTTACGCCTTATCAAATTCGCGCAATCCTCTCAGCACGAACTCCCTCTCCCCTATCCTCGGATGAGGAATGACCAAATCATTATCATCTATCTTTTCGTCACCGTAATACAGGATATCCAGGTCTATCGTCCTCGGTCCGTTCTTGATCTCTCTTTCGCGGCCGAGAGTCTTCTCTATAGCGTTCAATTCTTTCAGGAGCTCCCTCGGAGAGAGCCCTGTCTCTATCTCTATAACTCCGTTAAGAAACTTACCCTGAACGACTTCGCCTATGGGGTCGGTCTCATATATAGTTGAGACCCGCCTTAGATCCATATTGCGACTTTTTTTTATGCTCTCGAGGGCCCTGTCTATGTAAGCGCGCCTGTCGCCCAGATTTGAACCTATCCCGATGTAGCAAGTTACCGTTCGCATGGCGTATAGACTTCTTACTTCACGAGCCTTTTCTTCATTCGCCCTATCGCTTCTTTTATGCGCTTCTTATCGACCGTAAGAGCCATCCTGACATACCCCTCGCCGCTCTGGCCGAAGCCGTTTCCCGGAGTCGCGACTATGTCGCACTTCTCCAGCAGCTCTTTAGCGAAAGTCGCCGATGTATATCTGGAAGGAACCTTAAACCATATATAAAACGTCGCGTCCGGTTTTTTAACGTCAAGCCCTATGGATCGCAGCCCTTCCACCAGACAGTCGCGACGCTCTTCGTAGATCTTCAGCACCGATCTCATATGCTTGTCGTAATTATCGAGCGCGGAGACTCCGGCCCACTGTATCGCGAAGAATACTCCGGAATCTATATTCGACTTAACTTTCGCCAGGGCGGAGACGAGCTCCCGATTGCCGCAGGCAAAACCCAATCTCCAGCCGGTCATATTGAACGTCTTCGATAGAGAGTGAAACTCTATAGCCACATCCTTTGCGCCGTCTACTTCAAATATGCTGGGAGCCTTATATCCTTCATACCCCATTTCGGAATAGGCGGCGTCATGGCATACTATCAGATTATGTTTTTTGGCGAACTCTATTACATTGGCGAAGAAACGCTTATCGCATATGGCTCCCGTAGGATTATTCGGGTAGTTTATAAATATCATCTTAGTCTTATGCAGAATATTATGGTTGATCGCTTTCAGGTCGGGCAGGAAATGGTTCTTCTCAAGAAGCGGCATAAGAACGACCTCTCCTCCGGCAAACCACGTCCCTGATTTATAGGGAGGATAACATGGGTCCGGCACCAAAACGGCATCGCCGGGATTTATAAAAGCCAGAGGCATATGCGCTATGCCTTCCTTAGAGCCTATAAGCGGCAATATCTCCGTATCCGCCTCGAGATCCGCTCCGTAGCGTTTCTTGAACCATTTCGCGCAGGATATCCTGAATTCCGGCAGACCGGCATCGAGAGGATACCGATGGTTCTCCGGATGACGAATCGCTTTATT
>CAZHIO010000235.1:0-2562 GCA_964532615.1 uncultured Planctomycetia bacterium | reverse complement strand
TTTTCTATCCTTCTGTCGATCTCTTTTAAAGCATCTAATTTTTTACTGAATAGTCTAAAAAATCTTGCTCTCAAGCTTTGCTTCTGTTTGATATATTTCAATATAGCGTCATCAGTCTTTTTCAGCTTCGTTAAGGCCTGTACGTATTTTTTAGCCTTAGCCGCTTCCTTGCGATCATAGACAGTTTGGAAAGCATTTTTAAATTCTGGATTATTAGCGGTGCGCAGCTGCACCTGAAGAGCGTCCGGATTGGCCCAGGAGATATCCTGAGCAAGGAATGTAGCTACAAGGATCAGGGATATTATCCTGATTGCAAATGGAAATCTACTATTTTGATAAGTGTACAATGCTTCTCCCGAGTATATGCATCACTAATTTTTATTCTTTTAACAAAATGACCATAAAAAAAGACTTACTATAATAATATCATGGGATATTACTAGAGCAAGTCAAATATTCACCTTTTTTGATTCTTAACTTATCTCTTTCAAGCTTGAGTTACGCAGCTCTGTTTTTCTACTAAACAGTTTCCAGATTTCCACTGCCCATAAAGGAAACGAAGAGATCGCAAGTACGAGGATCCAATCAAATACTCCTAACGCCTCGGTCTTAAAGACCTTCTGTAGGACAGGCACATACACCACTGCCATCTGTAAGATGAAGGAGATGCCGGTCGCCACAATCAATTTTTTATTGGTAAACAAACCTATCTTAAACAAAGACTCTGTCATATTTCTGCAATTAAAAGAATGGAACAACTGCGAACAGGCAAGTACGATAAATGCCGCTGTTCTCGCGCGAACGATGCCTTCCTTTTCGATATACAGCACAAAGACAAATGCAAGCAAACTGCAGAACGCGATAAAAGAACCTTGCGCGAGCATAAGAATAGCCCGATCTTTTGTAACTACCGCTTCTGTGGATTTACGAGGCGGCCGTTTCATGATATGCGGATCTATCGGATCTACGCCCAGGGCGAGCGCGGGCAAGCCGTCAGTTACAAGATTAACCCATAAAATATGTATAGGCAATAATGGCGCCGGAAGGCCGATCAAAGAAGAAACAAACATAACTAATATTTCGCCGACGTTGCACGAAAGAAGATAATGGATGAATTTTTTTATATTATCATAAATTCCCCTGCCCTCTTCTACGGCGGAAACGATCGAGGCAAAATTATCATCGGTTACTACCATGTCCGATACTTCTTTGGTCACATCAGTTCCGGTAATCCCCATGGCAACGCCTATATCGGCTTCTTTGACCGCCGGAGCATCGTTAACCCCGTCTCCGGTCATGGCTACGATATCACCATGCCTGCGCCAGGCGCGCACAACCCTTAATTTGTGCTCCGGGGAAACCCTGGCATACACTGAAATATTCCTTATCTCTTTATAAAGCTCCTCATCACTTAATCTATCCAGCTCTTCGCCGCTTAATGCTAAAGAGTTATCATTAAAAAAGCCAAGCGCCCGCGCGATCGCGACTGCCGTATTCTTATGATCGCCGGTAATCATCACGGTCTTTATGCCGGCTGCCTTACATTCCTGTATCGCTTTTTTTACTTCCTCACGAGGCGGATCTATCATCGCAACCAAACCGGCAAAAGTAAGTTCCCTTTCGGCAGTATTTGCGTCGTACTTCTCATTACTTTGATTCAACTTTCTATAGGCTACTGCCAGCACCCGCATCGCTTCTCCCGAAAGCTTATTATTGATCTTATGAATATTTGCCCTGTCCTGCTCTGTTAGTTTTCTGGCTACGCCATCTTCTTCGATATTTACGCAATCATCTATGAGTATATCGGGCGCGCCTTTGACAAACGCGATCGTCTCTTCTTTGCGTCTACGGATAATCGTCATCTTCTTCCGGTCGGAATCAAACGGTATCTCGTCGATAAATATATAATCTTCCTCCGAGCTCTCCTTGGTTATACCGGCCTTACCTGCGGCCGTCAAGAGAGACCCTTCGGTAGGGTCGCCCACTATTTTATAGATGCCGGAATCATTTGCCAGCTGCGCGCCGTTACATAAAACACTACAGCGCAATAAATTTTCTAAATCCGGGTGATCGGCTGCATTAATTTGCTTGTTTTCTAATAGAAACTCTCCGGCAGGTGCATATCCGATACCGGTGACTTCGAAAAGCTTTCCTCCTGTAAACACCTTTTGCACTGTCATTTCGTTCTTAGTCAGCGTGCCTGTTTTATCCGAACAGATAACTGTAGCGCAGCCTAAAGTCTCGACTGATGGGAGCTTACGGATAAGCGCATGACGCTTGACCATCCGGTGCACGCCCAGGGCGAGCGCAATGGTTACTACCGCGGGCAGGCCCTCCGGGATAGCGGCAACCGCTAAACTCACTGAGGTTAAAAACACGTCTACGATCTTACCGCCGCGCAACCACCCAAGCAGAAATACCATCGTCACCATGACAAAACATAGATACACTATCCACTTGCCGAACTCTTCCAATTTCTTCTGCAGGGGCGTCGCTTCATGCCCGATCGCCTGCACCATTCCCGCTCTCTTGCCCAACTCTGTCCGCATACCGGTGTACCCA
>CAZHIO010000234.1:0-2581 GCA_964532615.1 uncultured Planctomycetia bacterium | reverse complement strand
TGCGAAGAGAACCGGTAAAACGATCGGCAAGGAGAGACTGCTGGAATTCATGGAGATAGGCATAGGCGGGGATCTGGATCAGATAAGGGTGATACCTCAGGTTCATAAGATGATGGGCGTCAAATAACGGAGACTATAATGAATAAATCTTCATACGAAGGATTGCAGGGAAAGATACGAAATTTAAAGACTCCCGGCATAGATACATGGAAGAACCAATACCCCGACAGGGTTTATACCATACAGATAGATATTCCCGAATTTACCTGCATCTGCCCGAAAACAGGGCTGCCGGATTTCGCGACGATAATCATTAAGTATGCTCCAGGGAAAGAGTGCATAGAATTGAAGAGCCTGAAATATTACACTCTATTTTTTCGCGATATCGGTATATTCAATGAACACGCGGTTAATAAGATGCTCGATGACCTGGTGAAGAGCTGTAAACCGCGATGGATAGAGGTATTCGGCGAATTCAACGCCCGCGGCGGCATCAAGACGACGGTAGTGGCTGAGTATGGCGACAGGCCGGGATTATTGAAATAGGGCATCGCAGTAGGATGAAAGCGCAGAGGAGATATGAGAACTATTAACATATCGAAGATAAGAGATGCTGTAGAGGAGCTATGCCTAAAGGCGAATTTCGAGCTGAGGCCCGATATTATGAAAGCTCTTCGGACCGCGCTTAAGAGAGAGACTAATCCGCGCGCCAAAGGCATTCTGAGGGCTCTTATAGAGAATGCCATTCTCGCTAAGAAGAAGAAGCTCGCCATATGCCAGGACACCGGAATGGTATTTGTGCATCTCGATATCGGACAGGACGTCAGGCTGACGGGCGGAAGTCTGCATAAGGCTATAAATGACGGCGTGAAGAGCGCATATATCAAAGGATTCCTGCGCAAATCGGTAGTAGGGGATCATCTATATCGAATAAATACCGGCACCAACACTCCCGCTATTATAGTTACAGATATTGTGGACGGCGGGAAGGTTAAGATAGAAGTCTCTCCTAAAGGATTCGGAAGCGAGAATAAGAGCAAGATCAGGATGCTTAAACCTACCGCCTCGATGGAAGAGATGAAGGATTTTGTTAAAGATGTGGTAAGGGAGGCCGGAGCCGATGCGTGCCCTCCGTTTGTTTTAGGAATAGGTATCGGAGGCACTTTTGATAGAGCGGCCGCTCTTGCCAAGACGGCGTTACTGCGGCCGATCGACAGGAAGAGTCCGGATAAACATCTGGCCAGACTGGAAAAAGAGCTTATGGATGAGATAAATTCACTCGGTATGGGGCCCATGGCCCTCGGAGGTAAAACGACCGTGCTCGGCGTTAATATAAACGGCTATCCGACTCACATCGCGGGATTTCCGGTCGCCGTAAACGTTAGTTGTCATGCGACGAGGAGCGCTTCCAAGACTCTATGAAGGCAAAATATATCACGACCCCTCTAACAAAAGACGCGATTAAAACGCTTAAGGCCGGAGACGAGATCTTGTTAAGCGGGGTCGTGTTTACAGCCAGAGACGCCGCGCACAAAAGACTGTGCGATATTAAAAAAAACGGCAAGCGGATACCGTTTGATATAAAAGACGCTGTGATATATTACGCAGGCCCCGCTCCGGCCAGGCCGGGACGAGCCATAGGCTCGTGCGGCCCTACGACAAGCTCCAGAATGGATGCTTTCACTCCGGACCTGATAAAACTGGGGCTTGGAGGGATGATAGGCAAAGGCGACAGGTCTGGCGAAGTGCGAAACGCTATAAAAGAACACGGATGCGTATATTTTCTTGCGACAGGCGGCATAGGAGCTCTGCTTTCGGAAAAGGTGAAATCAGCGAAAGCTATATTATTCAAGGAGCTCGGCCCCGAAGCCGTTTATAGATTGGAAGTGAAGGATTTTCCGTTGATAGTAGGTATAGACTCGAAAGGGAGAGACGTTTATGGCGCGACAGAGCGGAAGAAGAGATAACGAGCTTCGCAAGATAAAGATCACAAAGGATTATATTAAATACGCCGAAGGTTCATGCCTGATAGAGTTCGGCAATACGAAGGTCATTACCACCGCGAGCGTTGAAGAGACGGTCCCGTCTTTCTTAAAAGGCAAGAAGAAAGGATGGGTCACGGCGGAATACAGCATGATACCCCGTTCGTGCAAGTCCAGAGTGTCGCGCGAATCTTCAAAAGGCAAGCTCGGCGGCAGGACTCACGAAATACAGCGCCTTATCGGGCGATCCATGAGAACCGTAGTCGACACCGACAAATTGGGCGAGCGAACTATATGGATAGACTGCGATGTCATTCAGGCCGATGGCGGCACCAGGTGCGCCAGCATAACGGGGAGTTTTATATCTCTCTCGCTCGCGCTGGCAAAACTGAAGAAAGACAAAGTGATAACGGAAGTGCCGGTATCGGATTATGTAGCGGCCGTTAGCGTAGGCATGCTGAATGGCAAGCCCGCTCTCGACCTCGATTATGAAGAGGACTCTACGGCGGAAGTCGATATGAACATTGTAATGACCGGTGACGGACGGTTTATAGAGGTGCAGGGCACGGCCGAGAGAGAGCCGTTTACTAAGAACGATA
>CAZHIO010000233.1:0-2587 GCA_964532615.1 uncultured Planctomycetia bacterium | reverse complement strand
TGATCTATACATTCAACCCCGTAAAAGTCTCCAGAATAGAGGTGAAGCTTCCTAAGGCCGCTACCGCCGTGGCGCTCGATGGTTCCGAAAAGGTGACCCTCGCGATCACCAGGGACGGGCGTTATTTTATTAACGATGAACAGGTCAAAGGTCCCGCTCTGAAGCCGGCGCTCGAGTCGAGATTAAAAGAGAATCCCGCTTTCAGCGTAGTTCTGAGAGTGGACGGAAGCGCCAAGTTCAATAATGTCGTAAAAGCGCTCGATATATTGAACGAACTGAATATCCAGAAAGTCAGCGTATCGGCAATTAAGAATGATGAGGGGGCTACAAGATGAATGTGATGATAGTAGGATGCGGCAGGGTCGGCTCGCAGCTCGCTTTACTTCTGGCGCAGGAAGGTCATAACGTTACGATAATAGACAAGAACCCCGAATCATTTAAGAGGCTGGGGGGTACTTTTAACGGAGTGGCGGCAACCGGTACGGGTTTTGACGAGAAGCTTCTTAAGGAGCTGAAGATCGACAAGCAGGACGCCTTTATATCCGTTACAAGCGGCGATAATACGAATCTTATGGCAAGTCAGATTGCTAAGAAGATGTTTAAGGTTCCGAGGGTAATAGCCCGCGTATACGATCCGAAGAGGGCCGATATATTCCGGAAGCTTGGCCTCGATATCATAAGCGGCACCGTGCTTGTGGCCGCCATGATAAGAGATAAGATCATAGAGAACCGTTTTACGAGTTATCTGGTTGAGACCGGAGAGCTCGGCGTTATCGAGATAGTTGTTAACGTGGCTCTGAAGGACAAGAGGGTGAGCGAGATAAATATGCCGGATGAGTTTCTCGTAACGGTTATAGAGAGAAAGAAGAGGGTGATAATACCCCAGCCGGACGCGAGGCTGGAATTTGGCGATAAAGTTATGGGTGTTGTCAGGACATCAAGCCTGAAGAAGGTAAAGGAAAAGTTCAAACTGTAGAAATCCCGGGAGATATATTATGAATATAGTCATTGTAGGCGCAGGCAGGATAGGATTCAATCTTGCGCAGAAGCTTATCCATGATAAGCATACCGTAACTGTGATAGAGAAAGACAAAGCTCAATGCGAAGCCATGGCATTGGAGCTCGACGCCCTGGTGATCAACGGAGACGGCTGCGAGACCAGATTCCTCGAGGACGCTGAGGTCGGACGCGCGGACGTCGTGGCCGCGGTTACCGCCGATGACGAGGATAATCTTGTAATCTGCCAGCTCTCGAAGGAAGTTTTCGGCGTGAGGCGCACCGTAGCCAGGGTCAATAACCCTAAAAATGAGCATATATTTACCGAGCTCGGGGTGGACGTTCCTGTCAACGCGACAAAGATAATAGCGAAGATAATAGAAGAAGAAGTATCTTTCGAAGATTTTATTAATCTGATGACTTTTAAGCGCGGCAAGCTTGCGCTGGTCAGGGTAGACCTTTCTTCAGAATCTCCGTTAATAGATAAATGTGTAAAAGATATAGTCTTGCCCGAGAATTCGGTGCTTGTTACCATAGTAAGAGGCGAGAATATAATCGTTCCTAAAGGCGATACGGTGCTTTTAAAAGGCGACGATGTCGTGGCTCTTACGGCTATAGAAAATGAGCAGCAGCTCTTAGACATGATGATAGGGAAAGTAGAATGATCACCCGCCCGAATATCGGCTTATTTTTTAAAAATATATGGGTCGGCATTCTTGGCATAATCGCCGAGATATCCGCGGTAGCATTTTTCATATTTATCGGCTTCATAGTTTGTTTCATCTGGTGGAGTTTTTTTAGATGATATTAAAACCGACATTGGAAGATTACAAGGTAATAGGCCATTATCTCGGTAAGATAATAATAGGCTTAGGGCTGCTTATGGTCATACCGCTTATCATAGCTGTAGGTTATTCTGAACTTGAGCCTACGGTTGAATATCTGCTGAGCATGTCCGTTACATTATTCACAGGAGTTTTGCTCACGGGCGCCTGTTATACGAGAAAAGATTTATCCACGGGGCATGCTATGTGCGTCGCTGCCTTGTCGTGGTTAGTCGCTATGGTAGTATCAGCCATACCTCTTTATTTAAGCGGAAATTACCTCTCCTTTCTCGACTCATGCTTCGAGACGATGAGCGGATACGCCACCACAGGCTTGTCTCTTGCGATCGATCTGGATAGCATGGCTTATGCCCATAACTTTTGGCGTCACTTAACGATGTTCATCGGAGGACAGGGCATAGTCGTCATCGCCCTTACTTTTATATTCAGAGGAACCGCCGGCGCGTTCAGGATATATGTCGGGGAAGCGAGAGACGAAAAGATCCTGCCGAACGTAATACATACGGCGCGCTTTATATGGCTCGTCAGTATAGTGTATATGTTTCTTGGTACGACGGCGCTTTCCCTAAGCGCAATATTGGGTGGTATCCCCGCAGGCAAAGCTATATTTGATTCCGTCTGCATATTTTCAAGCTTTTACTCCCGTTTTCCGTAATGATGATTACTATATTTATTTCACGCGTCAAGCAACATCAATGTTTTTTGTCGGTCAAAAAAGCAACATTTTCATTTTGACCGTAAATATG
>CAZHIO010000232.1:0-2610 GCA_964532615.1 uncultured Planctomycetia bacterium | reverse complement strand
TCCGAAGCCAGTTATGGCAGTTCGATTCTGCCCGGGCGCGCCAGATTTTTACTGCGCCTGAATTGTCTTGACAAATGTCAGGATATAACATAATATGTTAAATTATGACAGGCTATAGACAGCGCGAAATTACCAAAACATTGGAAGCTTCCCTGAGGAGCATGCCGGTAGTAGTATTGTCCGGAATGCGTCAGGCAGGTAAAAGCACCCTTCTCTTAAACGAGCCGGTATTAAAGAAAAGAAAATACGTCAGTTTCGACGATTTTAACACTCTTGAAGCTGCCCGCAGCAATCCCGAAGAGTTTCTGTCAGGCAAAGAACCCATTACCATTGATGAAGCCCAAAAGTACCCGGAGATACTGAATGTTATAAAAAAAGAGGTGGACAGGGATCGTAAGCCCGGAAAATTCCTGTTAAGCGGCTCGGCCAATTTCATGCTTCTTAAAAAAGTGTCTGAAAGCTTAGCCGGCAGAGCGGTTTATATAACTCTTCATCCGTTTACACGCAGAGAAACGCTTGGGCTCACAAAAGAAAAGCCGGCCCTCGCGCATTTTATTGATACCGGAATATTGCCCAAGCGGAACCCTAAGCCTATTTCGCTTAATGAAATCCTTAAAGGAG
The DNA here is from genome assembly GCA_964532615.1 of uncultured Planctomycetia bacterium. Classification (GTDB taxonomy): domain Bacteria; phylum Omnitrophota; class Gorgyraeia; order 2-01-FULL-45-10; family 2-01-FULL-45-10; genus CAIMPC01. Next base: position 1,989 of record CAZHIO010000232.1, on the reverse strand, counting down.
GTATGCCTTCGGTATGTCTCGGAGAGGCAAAGAAGTCTCAAGTTTGGTTTCGCGGGTATGAGCAGACCTATCTGGAACGCGATATAAGAGACTTAAGTCAGGTAGCGGATTTAGGCTCATTCCGCAATCTTCTACAGCTTGTGGCGCTTCGTAATGCAAAAGTTTTAAACATAAGCGAGCTTGCCAGGGATGCGAAATTGAATGTGGTAACCGCTTCACGCTATCTTTCGCTCATGGAGACTTCATTTATTCTAAGCCGGATTCAACCATACCTTAAAAATAAAACAAGCCGGCTTATTAAAGCGCCTAAAGTGTATTTGTCGGATACAGGATTGGCCGCACATCTTGAGGGCATTAAAGATTTGAATGTGAATGAGACAGTAAGAGGCGCGCTTTTAGAAAGTTATGTGGCGCAAAATTTAGAGGGGATATTTGCCGCACATTATCCGGACGCGAAGATTTTTTATTGGAATATTCAGGGCAGGTATGAGGTGGATTTTATCATTGAGGTTGGCGGCCAGACTCTGGCCATCGAAGTAAAGAGCGGCAGCAGATGCAGAGAGAGTGATCTACAGGGCCTAAAAGCGTATTTGGGCAGCAATAAAAACTGCCTCGGAGGATTATTAGCGTATAACGGTCGTGACGTATTGAAGCTCAGCAAAAATATATGGGCTGTGCCGGTTAGCTTGCTGTTAAGTTAGCCCAATATTGTGAAGCTATCAGTCAAAACAATATGCGAATAAAAAAACTTTCTAATCTGTTGATTGTCTTTCTGATACTGCCCTACCTCTTCTGCGGAAGCGCCCATGCCAAAGGCGTAAAAGCTAAGCATAGACATCCTCAGTCCAAAAACTATTATTTACTAAAGAACGTCGAATACGCAAATACGGACGGAGAATCGCTTAAACTCGATCTCTATCGCCCCACGATCATGGGCGGAAGACTGCCGGTAATAATTCAAATTCATGGCGGCGGTTTTAGAGGCGGCGATAAATCGCCCTGCCCCATGATAGGGCCATTTATTAAAAACGGCTATGCCGTCGCTTCTTTAAACTACAGATTACGCGATAAAGGGACCTTTCCCAATTCTGTATGCGATGTGAAATCCGCAGTCAGGTGGTTGAGGGCTAATGCGGATAAATATAACCTCGCTATTAATAGGTTCGGAGCCATAGGGGGTTCTGCCGGAGGATACTTAGTTGCTATGCTCGGGACCACGGGGAATATAAAAGATTTTGACAAAGGAGAGAATCTGGAATATCCCTGTAATGTTCAGGCTGTGGTCGATCTTTATGGGATAGGTGATTTTTCTACTCTTGCTCAGGACCGGATCGACATAGGCGTAACTTTAGACGGGGATATCAACGCGCAAGCCGATTATTTCGGCTGTGAGAGCTTTGCGAATTGCCCTGATCTGACAAAGGCAAGTCCGATAAGCTATGTTTCCGGCGACACGCCGCCGTTTCTGATAATACATTGTTCAGGCGATAGCTGCGTCCCGGTAAGGCAAAGTGAAAGTCTTTTTAATATCCTTAAAGACAAGGGAATTGAAGCGGAATTGATAGTCGTTCCGGGAAATGATCATGCGGTGCAGCTTTCCGCAGAGCACATAAACAAGATCATTATATTTTTCAATAAACATCTTCGTGCTTTTTCACGCAAGTAAGAAAGCCTTACTATCTTAACAATTCGGAGGCAGCTATGCTTAACGGTAAAAAAATAGTAGTCGTATTGCCGGCTTATAACGCGGAAAGAACGCTTAAAAAAACCTACGACGATATTCCAAAAGATATCGTGGATGATATAATTCTCGTCGATGACCACTCGCGCGACAGGACGGTCGAGATTGCCGATAAGCTCGATGTGCGTTTATTCGTTCATGAGAAAACTATCGGGTACGGCGGCAATCAGAAGACGTGTTATAGGGAAGCCATAAAGCTCGGAGCGGATGTTATTGTAATGGTCCATCCGGATTATCAATATCCGCCC
>CAZHIO010000231.1:0-2626 GCA_964532615.1 uncultured Planctomycetia bacterium | reverse complement strand
CTGAATGTTAGTGAAAAGTGGTTAAAGAAGATATTCTTTCAATATGAAGGACTTTTTGATAAAGGTGTCGGAAGGGACGGCTCGGCCAATAATAGAGCTTTGATAGAGAAAGCCCAGGATGACCCCGGATATCTGTGGAGCGACCCGTTGATATCGAATTCATTTGCGAGGTCTGCCGCAGAGTTTGAGCGGCTGCTCCGATATAAAGAAGGCGGTACGTCACTGCATATCCTGGCAGGTATGGGGCGTGACGCCATCAATATGGCAAAGAGAAATCCATCCATGACTTTTATTTCACTCGATGCCAACATATTTAATATAGGGGAGTCGCTGAGTATACTGGAAAATGCTGAAAAAGAAGAAGCGCCGCTACAGAACTTCAAATTGATTATGGCTGATGCCAGGTCTTCTCATCAGGGAATACCGCTTCCGGAGAATAGCGTAGACAGCGTAGTTATAATAGGTCTCGGCTTCTCATCGATGCTTAAAGGAGAAGTTTTCGAGATAACTCAGGAAGTATTAAAAGTAGTAAATAAAGAGAGCGGACTGATACTGTTTGACGGACCGGAGATGCCGGAAGAGATGAGGCGTGCTATAGGAGCCAGAAAAGATATTACTATTGAAAGTGTTTATGACGGTCAGATAGGCAATTATCTATTCCCGGTCCATCTCGTTAATGTGCATAAAAATAGGGACAGCGCCCATTTACCGATTGAGATAGCGAAGCACACTCCAAGCACGAAATCGAGCGCAAATGACGGTAGGGCGAAGTCGGTAGGACTACCATCGCGGCCCGGCGATTCTAACCAGGTTAGAGAATCTGCTCACTCTTTATTTAATCCGATAGCCTCAGGCATCACCGCATCTATTGATAATACCAAAGATAGGCTCACGCTTTATGAGCAGATGGAGATACTGACCGGCAAAAGACAGCCCTACAAAGAGGGCCATTGGAACTATGTTCACCCTTACAAGTATCTCCTGGTAAGTGTCGCCGGTGGGATCGGCAACCTGATCTTCTCCTCAATGTTAGCGTATTTCTCCGTTCAGTTTTACGGCCACTCCTATGCAATGTCAACTGTTCTATCAATTTATTTGGCCTTAAACGTAGTCGATGCCGCTTTCGCTTTTTCCGTAACATTGCAGAATAATATGCATCGCATCCCATTGTTCGGGAAATTCGCGAAAATGTTTATAAAAAGTCCGGTCTTTAGAAAAATTTTCTTTGTGTTACAAACTCCTATATCTGCACCGCATGAAATCGGGCATGCGTTGGCGGTAATTTTCACCGGCGGCAAAATATTAAAATTTAGACCTATGGCTATATTAACGGCATATAAAAACGTGGATGCAAGCAGAGGGCCGTTTTACGGATTATCGGACTCCGTCAATATTCATTATGCGCTTGAGATAATGAAAGCAAAGCGTAATATTGTTCCAAATATCGGTGAAAAAAGCGGCAACACCCTACTTCCGGTCGAGCCGGCAGCGACTGCTGCGCAGCCCCAATCGGCCCGGCCCCTGCACCAATCGCTTAGCTCAGGTACAGGGCAAGCCGGCGATACGATAAATCAAATTTTAAAGAGGACGATAAAGAGCCGCGACTCCATCAGATATGCGGATCTCGATAGCGGAAGCTGTGAGTTTGTTGCTCCATTTACAGAATTGCTCAAAGCGTTCGCGGATAATGTGTCCGGTAAGGGTTATGAAATGCACCCCGCATATATAAGAGCGTCTGAGGGGGTAGTAGCGGATATCCCGGACTATGATCGTGCCGGTCTGACGGATTCCTCCGTAGATATTGCCACCATAAATAAACCGGTCCAATCCGATATGCGTTGGATGGATCTTATTTTTGCCGCCGACAAAAAATTAAAACCGGGTGGTGCGCTACTTATGACTTTTGCGGAATCCGATGAAACCGCGGAAGAAGGGGGTGAAAAAGCAAGCAATAAAGCAAAGGCCTTGTTGCGGTTCCAAGGTTTCAGTGTCGAAGAATTGGATTATATTCCGGATGGATATCCGTTGACCGGAGTTTTTACAGCAGCAAAAAAATTTATAATTGCCATTAAAGCGGGTTCGGATAATGCGTCCGCGGTTTCAGAGGGCAGGGTGTCTCCGGATAGAGTCGTACCAAGTAATTTGCCGTACGGATTTGACCCGCGCATTGAGCAGCCGGTCGACGGCGATGTGCCCCATGAGAAAGAAGAGCAGATGGCCAGGTTAGCCGGGGCGGCCAGGGCGGCCGGCAGGATGGATTTTATCCCTCTTAAGGTTCTGATAATCTGCGACAGAAATCGCGACCTCTCGATCCTTATCGAACGCCTTATTAATGAGAATATGCCGCCATCACTCAAAGGCTTTGTAGAGGTGAGCTCGGCCGGTCTGCATGTACCGCAAAATGGTGTTGCGGAGATAGCGTCGTCCGGACAGCGTACGCCGCGCCCGGTCACTCAACGCCTGATAGATGAATCTCATATTATTCTTACGGTACGCGCCGACCAGATGGCTATTATAAGACATGATTTCAAGCCGAGCTCCGGTAAAACTTTAAGGCGTATTCTCGGTGACGCGGATCTTACCGCAGGACTGCCAAAAACTTTCGGTAATGATCCAGCGTCATCGA
>CAZHIO010000230.1:0-2640 GCA_964532615.1 uncultured Planctomycetia bacterium | reverse complement strand
TATCACGGACAAGCTTATAGATCTCGCGATAGCTAAGGGCGAAGCGGAGCTTAAGAAGAAGTCGGAGAAAGAAGGCAGGGCATACAACGCCGACGAAATAGCGAGAATAAAGACAGATCTTAAGATGAGAGTTTCGTTACTGCTTAAGGATAAGAAGCCGCAGGAGTGGACAGCAGGATTTATGGATATCTTTGTTAAGACGGCCGATATGGATATTAAAGCTGAGAACGAAGAGGACAAGAAAGATTTTGTAGGCCTGGCTATGATAAAAGTCATAGAGGACCTCGCCAAGAAAGCGGCTAAGGACGATCCGGCCCATTCCGAAAAGTTCGATCTCGGTAACGATAAAGCTCAGTATATGAGTAAGCTTATAAAAGGCCTCGCCGAAGTAAAAGTCGGAACCCTTAGCGTGGAAATCGAAAAGATTGAAAAAGACGAAGATAAGCTTAATAAGCTTTTAGAGGCTTATGCCGGAAATGCGGAATATACGTTGGCATTGAACCTGCTCATTAATCTTATACGGATGGATAATGTCAGTAAAAATATAGGCGATGACGGATACAGACTGAAGACGGTACTTGCGCTTATGGATAAGCCGACAGAGCGAAAGTTATTTAAGAGTTATTTGAAGAATGGCAAAATGGATTCGGCCAAACCGACATGGGCCAGAAATATTCTTTATGAAGAAGCCCTTAGAACCCAAGACGAAGATCTGGAAAAAGCAACTATGATGTATGAACAGGTAGGCCGCTATCTTGCTGAAGGCTTATACAGGGTGAACAGGCTCTTAGGCGTTAAATCGGTTGTGCTCTTTGGTCGTATGGTAAAAGAGGGCGCCAAGAAGGTAGTTGATACGGCTCGGAAGACGCTGAAAGATAAATACGGCGTCAATATTATAGTGACACGTGCCGATGATCTGGCAAGCAATAAAGACTTAAGCAGCAAGATTAATTATGGCAAGGCAATATCAGACGATGATCCTCCGCCCCCGCTATCTGATGAGAGCAAAGGGACCATCGTAACGGAATATGGACAAGCTATAGGAGTCGGCTACGCCGCTAAGAAGGAGGCCGATGACAAGGATCGTAAAAACGGTACCAATACTAGAAATATAGCCGGTGACGATTTTGAGCGATATGTGATGTTAGACCTCGGCGGAAGCGATATGAAAGTCGTGGCAATGAGGATCAAGCGCGATGCGGATGGCAAGATAACCAAGCAAGACATACTATATAGACATAAACACGTATGGGATCCGCGCGGATTTAAAGATCCCAGCGTTCATCTAGGCCTGATGAGAGATTACATAAATAAAGCGATTAATGAATCGAGAGCCGGTGGCAAGTATGAGGAAGATAAAACGGCCTGGAGCAGAGATGACAATTTCACATTAGGCAATGTCAGGGGCATAGGAATAAGCTGGGCAGGCCCTGTAGTGGATGGAAGGCCGGTTGGCAAAGCTCCGAGAATAGGTAGCGGCTTAGCCGACAGGGATTACAGAGAGAAACTCTGTAAAGCGGCCGAAATATTTGCGGAAGAGTTCAAGAAACCGACAGTATTATTAAATGACGGTGACGCCGGAGCCGTATGGGGCGCCGCGACCTTCAGCATGATCGGCGAGACCGGCGCCGGCCGCGGCAAGGGCTCCGTAGGGGCCATGCTTAGCGCGCTCAATAGTATGAATGAGCTCAGGAACGAAAAAGTTACGGTGAAACGCTTAACAGAGCTGCGCCTATTCTCCGAAACCACAGTGAGGATGGAGCTGAAGATGCTCAGGCGCCTCGGCATCATAGACGTTGATAGAACCGAAAAGACTTATAAGTATATACTGAAATCCGATATACGCGATCTATCGCCTCCTCAGATGGCCGCCATACTCGCGATATCCGGTATGGACAGATACGAGATCCCGTCCTCCTCCACGGTTCCGGGGCAAGCAACCATTAAGACTGTAAGAGCCGCTATAAGAGCTATCGTTAAAAGCTCGCCTTCCATAATACCTATCATACATGAACAAGAGATCACCTTTACCGAAAAGGACGCTCAGGGCGTGGGCAGATCCGGACTCGAAGTCCCGCAAATGAGCAAATTGGTAGAGATGGTTGATGCAATGGATTGGGCCGGGTCCGAATATATCACCCCTGAAATAATAAGAGAAGCTAACGAAATAGCGCGCATCAGACAGAGAAATCTGCTGGATGATGATATATATACTGTGAACTATAAGGCCGGCTCCGAGTATAAAGAGATCCGTGTGGACAGTCCGGAATATCTTAAGATACTTGAAAAAGAAACAGCTAATTTCTCAGTGCAATTTGCATTAAAGGAGATACTGGCAAATGCGCAGGACGCCGCTATAAGACGGCTATTTGAGGAGAATAAAAAAGAAGGCGTACGTAAGATCGAGACTGCCAGAGTTGGGCTGTCGATATCGCGCCATGGAGATATGATAGAGATAAAGATAAGGGATAACGGAGCCGAGATAGAGTTCGACAAGACCGGTCATGCCGGTTCCGTGTTAAATGGGGCTTATTTACCCGGAGTTGTCGGAGGGAAGCATATCGGAATACCTATAACCAGACTTACTGTGAAGCGTTACGGCGGAACAATAGAATGGAGCGTCCCTTCCACTTATCACGA
>CAZHIO010000229.1:0-2657 GCA_964532615.1 uncultured Planctomycetia bacterium | reverse complement strand
TTTACCTATAGGATATTCTATCGCAAAGGTAAGGATGGTGAGGGGGCAATACGCCCCTGAAAAGGATCGTGTAAACATTCCTTGTATATTCGCTGCAGATAATTGAGTTATAACCGGATTCTCATAGACATATTCGGGATCATCCCATTCGACGAATTTGTTGCCGAGAGAAGGCGCGAATACGCCGGCAGTGATGATGACCGTAATCAGGAATGCCGCGATCCATAGTTTTTTTTGGGAGAAACGCTTCGCCAGGAATTCACCGATATCGAGTCCGTGCTTCTTAACGACAATCGATAATCCGCGCATCTGTATCAGGCGCTTGATCTTCCGCTCGCTTATGTTGAGATCTTGCGCTATCTGGGAGGGTGTTTTCCTGCGGGAATTTTCCAGAACATATTTTTCCTGGTCGGATCTCATTACTATTTATGATGACGACGGAATTTAGCGAACGGCGAATTGCTCTGCGGTCTGCTGTGCGGCGGCTGGCTTTGTTTATCGCTATGGGTTTGTGAAGGCCTATGCTCGTGACCTGCGTTTCCGTCATGACCCTTAGGCTGTTCTCCGGTACGTGAGTTAGCGTGTTTATAATTCGAGCTGTGTGATGGGCCGAATTCACGTCTGGGATTATGTTCGCGTGATTGTCCAAATTCACGCTTGGGGCCATGCTCGCGTTTTTCTCCGGAGGAATAACCGTGGCCGCGATCACCGGTTTTACTGTAAGAATGTCTTGAATTTCCGCCTCCAAAACCACGGCTTTTACCGTAACTCTGGCTGCCGGACGACTTTTTCCCGTATCCGCCGCCCCCACCGCTTCTGTGGCCGTATCTGGAACCGCCTCCCGATGAACCATAACCCGAACCCTGAACAAAAGTCTCTTTTGGAAGCTCGGGATGTTCCGAGACAGGTATGGCGGCTTTAATAAGCCTCTCTATATTCTTTACGTCCGGCCCCTGATCGGGAGTAGCGAATGATATGGCCCGACCATCAAGTCCGGCTCTTGCCGTTCGGCCTATACGATGGACATAGTTTTCGGACTCTTCGGGAAGGTCAAAGTTTATAACTAGCTCGATCCCCGCGACGTCTATTCCGCGCGCCGCGATATCTGTGGCGACAAGGATCCTGTATCTGCCGTTCTTAAAGCCCTCTAATGCTTCTTTCCGCTGCCCCAAAGTGCGATCCGAATGTATTTCGGCGGCCTTGTGCCCCATATCTCTTATGAGCCGCGTTGTCTTTTTTGCTCCGATCCTGGTTCGCGTGAATAATAATACCGATCCATGATACTGGTTAAGGATCTTCTCGAGAAGATTTCTTTTTGACTCCTTCTTTACGATGAATAGCTCCTGAACGACGCGTTCTACCGTGGTTCCTGAAGGAGCGACCTCTATGGTTATAGGAAGCTTCATGTATGATGTTGCGATCTTCATGATCTCGGGGGGTATGGTTGCCGAGAAGAGCATGGTCTGCCTGTCGCGCGGTATAGATCTTATGATGCGTTCGATCGATGGGAGGAAACCCATATCGAGCATGCGGTCGGCTTCGTCCAGCACCAATATATTAACATCGGCCATCATTATGGTATTGCGCTCCATATGATCGACCAGCCTGCCCGGAGTGGCTATTATAACCCGCGGGGTCTTTCTTAAAGCCTGTATCTGCAGCCCCATAGCAGCTCCTCCTATGAGAACCGCTGTTCTAATACCGAAAACAGGGGCGATCTTACGAAATGTTTCATCTATCTGTATAGCCAGCTCACGCGTCGGGGCCAACACGAGGCATCTGCCCTTATTCTGCGCGAGCCTTTGAATGGCCGGAATGGCGAACGCGAGAGTCTTGCCTGTGCCTGTCTGGGCCACTCCCAGAACATCCTTACCTTCGATAGCTGTAGGTATGGACTTATGCTGGATCGGAGTGGGTATGGTAAAGGAGAGCTTACTCAGCGTCTCCAGAAGTTTCGGAGCTATGCCTAATCCGTAGAATGATCCGCCGGGCTGCTGAGCCTGCTGCGGTTCGATGCTTGAAGCGTCAAAATGCCATGCCATAATACAATTTCACCTTTTCTTTACTGCTTAAAGATCGTATAAAAACAAAAAACCGCCAGGCTAGTGATCTCGCTACCTTGCGGCTAAAGATATCTAATCTTCATGTCTGAAGGCATTATAGCTCTTTATGGCCTATCTGTCCATATATTTTTTAAAATACTATAAAATTTGCCTGTAATATGGCGTTTCATGATATAATGCGGTTCAAACACGAAAGGTCGACAGGGTATATGAAGATCTCCGAATTAGCTCATCTCATAGGTGGTAAAGTAGAGGGTAATGGTAGTATTGACATATTGGGCTTAAGTGGAATAGAGTCGGCTAAGCCGGGCGACCTGACATTCGCCACAAATGAGGAAAATCTTGCAAACGCGGAGCGATCGGGTGCTTCCTGTGTTTTGGTCGACAAAAACGTCAGGCCTTCCACAAAATCCATTATAAGAGTAGATAATCCCAAACTATCATTCCTTATTACGTATAACACCCTTAATGTCCCTAAGAGTAGAGGGCCATTTGTGCATCCGACAGCTGTTGTATCTGAGTCCGCCAAGATCGGTAAAAATGTATGGGTGGGCCCTCATGTCTCCATAGAAGACGGGGTGGAGATAGGGGATA
>CAZHIO010000228.1:296-2660 GCA_964532615.1 uncultured Planctomycetia bacterium | reverse complement strand
AGATTCTTTTAAACTGGTATGCGATAGGCTCGATCAGGTGCATAAGGGCCTCGGCGAGATGCAGACGCTCGCCTTGGGAGTGGGCGACCTGAAGAAGGTGCTGACTAATGTTAAAATACGCGGGACTTTAGGCGAGATACAATTAGGTAATCTGCTTGAGCAATTACTTGCCCCGGATCAATACGCAAAGAACGTCGCTGTTAAAAAGGGCAGGGAGAGTGTCGAGTATGCCGTGAAGATGCCCGGGAAAGATGATTCTACCGTATGGCTGCCGATAGACGCAAAATTCCCGGTAGAGGATTACAGCAGGCTTATTGAGGCTCAGGAGCGCGCGGACCTCGCTCTCATCGAAGAAGTCAGCAAGGCTCTCATAGCGCGGATAAAGAGCGAGGCTCGTGATATAAAAGAGAAGTATATCGATCCTCCGAATACTACAGATTTCGGGATCTTATTTCTACCGTTCGAAGGGCTATACGCTGAAGTGCTTAGGGTGCCGGGATTGTTCGAGCTGATACAGAGAGAATACAGAGTTACGATCACCGGGCCGACTACCATATCTGCATTTCTCAATAGCCTGCAGATGGGCTTCAGGACTCTTGCGATCGAGAAACGGGCCAGCGAGGTATGGGTACTATTGGGGGCGGTTAAGACTGAATTTGGCAGATTCGGGGATCTGCTCGACAAGACCCAGAAACAGGTGGACGCTGTAAGGACCACTATCGAAGACGCCGCGAGAAAATCGAGGACCATCGAGAGAAAGTTAAAAGACGTGCAGATCCTGCCTAATGCTAACATAGCTAAGCTGCTCGAAGCCGATGAGGATATAGTGACCGGTTTAGCGGAGAGCATCGGAGATAAATAAGTAGATAAGACGATCTCAAGTGCCAGCCGAAGAACAGATATTCCCGCCTTCTATTAGATTATATCTAATTGCTTTGCCTTATGAGCCAACCTTTTGTATAATAGGGTCTGCAAAATTATGCCAAAAAAACTCCCATTCTTAAAAGTTAACGGATCTCAATTCGTAGATGAAGACGGCAAGCCGGTCATCTTAAGAGGCGTAGCTCTGGGAGGATGGCTCATGATGGAGGGCTATATCCTGGGCAGCCGCAACTTCCCGGAGAAATCCTTCAGACAGGAGTTCGAGAAGGCGCTGGGCAGAGAAGCGCTCGAGGAATTTACAGGGTCTTTCCGCAAGTCGTTTATACGCGAATACGATATTAAGCTTATAAAAGAATGGGGCGCTAATTGCGTGCGGATCCCGTTCAACTACCGTCTTATAGAATTCGAGGATAGGCCTTTTAGTCTGAATGAAGAAGGCCTGAAGCATCTCGATAACGCGGTCAGGTGGTGCGAGAAGAACGGACTCTATTGCATACTTGATATGCATGCGGCGCCGGGCGCGCAGAATCCCGACTGGCATTCAGATTGCGTCGGAAAGCCCGAGCTTTTTACAAGCGAAGCCAATAAAGAGAGATTCCTCCGGCTTTGGTATTTTCTCGCCAGCCACTATAAAGATGTGAGCGCTGTAGCCGGTTATGATGTAATGAATGAGCCTGTAATAGATATTGATAAAGAGCATGAGCTGAAAGACCTTTATTGCCAGGTTACCAAAGAGATAAGAGACGCCGATGCGCGGCATATAATATTTCTCGAAGGCAATATATTCAGCCAGAGGCTCGACTTTATAGGAAAGCCCGAGGATAAGAATACGGCTTTTAGTATTCATACATATCCCATAACTGATTATGTATTCAATTTTGAAAAAGATTTAAGTTATCCCGGTAAAGTGTATAATATACCGTGGTCGAAAAAAGCGCTCGAGCTTATATCGATCCCGTACAGAAGGTTGATCGATAAGGTGAATGTGCCTCTCTACGTAGGCGAGGTAGGGATAAACTGGAGAGGCGGCCATTACGGTGAGCTCAAATGGGCAAAAGATATATTAGATGTCTTTGAGAGTAACGGAATAAGCTGGACTTATTGGACTTACAAAAGCGTAGCTAACGCTATACATCCCGACGGGATATTCCGCTATGTAAAGAGCCCTGTCTGGGTAAATCATAAAGGGCCGCTTACCGGATGGGAGACATACGCCGGCGAATGGCCGAAGCATAAGAACGGGATGATATCTTCCTGGAAGACGGAGAGTTTTAAGCGGAACGATAAGCTTTACGCGCTCCTGAAGAAATTTTTTGGAAAGAATAAATAAGCGGACATATTTATAGGTGTTCGTCGGGACTAACAGAAGTCAGATTGTAACCGAATACAAGCGGAGAGATGCCCCGACGAACGGCTTTACGTGAGATGGACATATTTATAGGTGTTCGTCGGGACTAACAGAAGTCAGATTGTAACCGAATA
>CAZHIO010000228.1:0-196 GCA_964532615.1 uncultured Planctomycetia bacterium | reverse complement strand
CAAGCGGAGAGATGCCGGAGCGGTCGAACGGGCGCGCCTGGAAAGTGCGTGACCTCCACAAGGGGTCCTAGGGTTCGAATCCCTATCTCTCCGCCATATTTTCTTAATCATAGTCAGTATTATAAGGCTAAGTCCGGGGATTCGAAGCGAGGCCGCGCCGAGCGATTAGCGAGGAAAAGCGCTATGCGCGACAGCG
>CAZHIO010000227.1:0-2679 GCA_964532615.1 uncultured Planctomycetia bacterium | reverse complement strand
CAGGAAAAAAGGCGAAGGAGCGGCAGGACCCGAATTTTAGCTGACAGAATAAATTCGCGTACTCAAGCGATACGCCTACCGGGCTGGGCTGCTGCTCATAGCAGGGCCCGAAGAATATTATTTGATATGATTATGTTGAATTTAAACGGATTTTGTATTAGAATATTGGAAAATAGGAGAGGTGGTATATGAAGAAGATCGCTACAGCCGCACTAATACTTACAATAGCAGCATCTCTTTCCTTTGCCGACGAAGGCGAACAGTCAAAACCCCAAGCCGAATCAAAGCCCGCGCCGCAGATCCAGGCTCAACCGAAGGCTCAGCCGGAATCGCCGAAGGCAGCCAAGAGAGTCATTAAAGACGCGACGCTCAGGACCGGCATGCCGGATTCCGTTAAAGGGAAAGTCGAGAGCGTTACACCGGCGGACCTATTGACCCGGCCGAGATCGGGCATTGTTATCGTGGACACCGCCGGCAAGACGGTAGATTTTGCCGTGAAAGCGCTCGCGGTAGTTTATGATTCGACCGGCCGCATCCTGACCCTTAATAGCGTTAAGCCGTCTGATAATGTGCAGGTTAATTACATCACCAAGGCCGATAAGTCTAAAGAGGCGTCTTCTATAAAATTGCTTAAATAATTATACAATAAAACGTTAGCGCGCGCAGGCTATTTTTCTTGATTAACATTGTATTTAGGATATACTAACGTATAGCTCATAAGGGCCATATATAAACATATCAAAGTATTTAAAAGAGAGGGATAGTATGAAGTTAAAAAAGACCGGCTTGGGGATCCTATCATTAATCGCGATCTCATTATTAATCGGCTCCGCTTTTGCGCTGGATCAGGTATCGAGAGAAGAAGACCGCGCGAAAGATATGCAGAAATTGCAGAAGAAATTCAGCTGGTGGGGAACCAGCGACGCCCAGCCGGCGCCGGTATTAGACACCGCGAAGGGCGGATACTGGTGGATGCCGAAAGAGCCGGGTCCGAAGAGTCCTAAGAGATGGGGCAACGGCGGATATATCTATGTCTATAAGATAATATTCGACTACAAAGAAGAAGATCTGCCTCCGGCAAAACCTAAAGAGATGAGGCCGTCTCTGCTGGTCAAGAAGATAATCAAGAACGTCAAGATATACTTCGATTACGATAAGTCGGATGTGAGAGACGACGCGGCGAAGATACTTTCAAACGCGGTAGAGTTATTAAAGCGCAATAAGGAAGCGAGCATACTTATAAGCGGGAATTGCGACGTGCGCGGCAGTGAGAAGTACAACGATAAGCTGGGAAAGAACAGGGGCCAGGCCGTGAAGAGCTATATGCTCGATAAGGGCGTAGTCGATGAGCGTATAATGATCATAAGCCGCGGCAAATTAGACGCGATAGCTCCGGTGACGGATCTCGAAGGCATGCAGAAGGACCGCAACGCCCAGTTCATGGTCGCGGAAGTCGAAGAAGTTATGATACCGGCCCCGGGAGAGGTAAAAGATCAGGAGCCGGAAGCGACGATAGTTGAAGAAGGAAAATATATAGTAGAGAAGAATGAGACTATCGAATCGGAACCCAAGGTCTCGACCAAAGAATACGTGACTAAAAAAGGCGATACTCTCTGGAAGATAGCGGAAGAGGTTTACGGGAACGGCCGCAAGTGGAAGAATATCTACCGGTTCAATAAAGATAAGATCAAAGACCCGAACCGTCTAAAGGCCGGATTGACTATTACGATACCGATCGAATAAAGATGAAGAAGATAGCGCTGATAGCGTCGGCCGTATTTATCGCGTTCTGCGCTTCAGTTCGGGCAGAGGGAATCAGTTCTCTCGCGGAAGTCGGCAAATCTATGGCTGATATCAACGCGGCTATGGATGAGGAGACGAAAACTTTCGACCGCGTGAAAGCGGCTGTAGAAAGCGGCGCTATCAGGAAAGGCGTCTCCAAGGCGGATATAAAGGCTCAGTACGGAGAGCCTGTTATAAAAAACGATGATTCCGCTACGGGTAGAGAGAAATGGGCCTATAAGAGTGCCACCTCGACGTTCTTTAAGGGGATACGTATATACCTGTATTTTGACGATAAAGGTGCTTTGGACGAGGTAAAGATAGTCAAATAAGGCCTGGGAATAATGTATACTTCCTACTGGGGATTGGCAGAGAAGCCTTTTGAGAATACGCCGGATCCGAAGTTTATCTATTATTCCCAACAGCACGAAGAGGCGATGGCGCGCATGCTTTATGTGATACGCGAGCATAAGGGCGCGGCGCTTCTGACCGGCGAATATGGATGCGGGAAGACGCTACTTAGCCGCGTTATCAGAAAAGAACTTCAGCAGGAGAATAAATATCAATCGGTATTTATTCTGGACCCCCACCTTACAGTAAGAGAATTCCTTCGTGAGATCATATATCAGCTCGGCGCAGGAGTTATACCGAAAAATAAGATAGACATCTCCCACGCATTGAATAAGCTCATATTAGCTAATCACAGTTCCGGTAAACATACCGTGCTCGTTGTTGACGAGGCCCAATCGATAGATAATCTCGATATATTTGAAGAGCTGAGGCTCCTTTTGAACTACCAGCTCGATACGGCGTTCCTCCTGACCGTTATACTTCTCGGTGCCCCCGGGCTAAAACATATGATAACCGGGATGCAGCATCTCGTACAGAGGATGGCCG
>CAZHIO010000226.1:0-2692 GCA_964532615.1 uncultured Planctomycetia bacterium | reverse complement strand
GAAAGCGTCGGTTTCGAAAATAAGAAGAGATGCCCGTAGGCCGACTTCGCAAGGGGCTCGCCCAAGACCACCCCGAGGATCACGAGCGTAACTCCGATCAGAGACGCTTCTATGATCTTACCGGGTCTTATCTTGTACATATACAGCGCGACTACAAGCGCGGCCGGTATCGTCACGGCTATCGCGAACGTCGCCCACGCGCTCTCATTAAGAGCGTTTACAACGACGAGCGCCAGGCCCGCCAGCGCCGTTATTATTATGAATAGTATAGCGAAGCCGGTTACAAACCCCGCGGTCTTGCTGACGTTCTTTCTTGCCAGCCGGGTGAGGGATAATCCCTTAGTCCGTACCGAAGCGAAGAGTATCACCGTATCATGGACGGCGCCTCCGAGCACGGCGCCTATCAGTATCCATAGAAACCCCGGTAAGAAACCGAATTGAGCCGCGAGGACCGGTCCGACAAGAGGGCCGGCGCCGGATATCGCCGCGAAATGGTGGCCGAAGAGCACAAACCTGTTGGTGGGATGGTAATCGCGCCCGTCCTTAAAAGTATGAGCCGGCGTTTTTATCTTATCGTTTGCCACAAGGATCTTGGCTATAACGAATTTTGAATAAAAACGGTAAGCGAGCGCGAATACTAAAAGCGCCGTTATGAGCAATGTCAGGGCATGCATCGAAAGCGTCCTTTTTAAAGTAATAAGATAGATGAAAATATCTTTTGTGTCAAGCTATTGCAAAAGTTAGATTCTGTGATAGACTTGGGGCAAATAGAGGTTTTTGTGAAGAAGAGAAGATTTGCGATAGCGATCATCATCTTTTTTCTCGCCCTGGCGGCATCCTCACCGGATATATCAGAAGCCCAGAACTCCGCGCTAAGCCCTCCGATGCGCATTACGGAACATCTCTTTAAGGAAGTTTACGCGACGGTATCCGTAGCGTTTTCGGTCTATAAGATGGACGCTATGGACGGTTTAAGCATGGAAAACATTATCGATAAACACAGGGCCGCTCTCATCGGAGCGGACGTGAAGTTCGATCTCGAGCATATGGATCTGCGCAGGAAGGGGTGGACCCGCCACTATCCCGTATCGATCCGCGGGGAGAATTTTATAGTGCGGCTTTTCCTAACAGGAGAGCGCGCGTATCAACCGGCGCTGCCTGTTCTGTTCGAGATGGATATAAAGGATCCGGATGTGACCTGCCAGATATTACCGGATATAAATTCCATATTAGGACCGGCCGGTATCAAGCCGCTTCGCCCCACGTATCAACGTCAAACCTCAGCAAGCCTATAGTAGACCTCAATATAAAAAGATGATAGAATATCGCCCGGAGTTAATGTGAAAAATAATAGTATAAGCGGATCGGTGTCTTTAACGCATAGGGTCTTGTGCGGGGTAATATTTTTATGCGCGCTCACTGTATTCACGGCTATGGCCGCCTCCGATGAGCGAGGCATCGAGTATAAACAGTTCAGGCCGGAGATGGTTTCGTGCGACGCGGCCATATTATATAAGACAAACACAGCAGGCCTCGATATAGCGATATCGGTCATCGCCTACGGGAAAAGTCCGGAATCCGGCAACTGGAGAGTAACCGATATAAGCCTCAGTATAGATTCGGTCCGGATAGGCCCCGACGCGGGCGGAAAGTTTTATGCTCTCGAAGACCGGCTTTATGAGTATCCGGCCGGCGTAGTGCTGGAAGCCATAGACCGGCAGATCGAAACTCTGGGCCTTGGTGATGACGACGCAGCCGAGAAGAGCGATAGCTCCCCTGAGCCCGATCTTCTTTCCGATACAGCAAAGGCCGACATATCGGGCGAGAACAGATTATTTGCCCTTGACTGGAATACGATCGATAGGATACGCGAGGGCAGGGATTTTATAGAGGTGACGCTTAAAGACCCAAAAATAAACTCCGAACATATAATAAAGATAGACCTCATGAAAGGCCCGGTTAAGGAAGCGCGGTTCGACTATAGCAAGCTCAGACAGGACGAGCTTATGCAGATCGTTGATACTTTAAAGGATCAGATCGCGAAGATAGAAAAGAACCGACTCAGATATAAAGAAGATGTGGATCCGGAGTACTTAGAGATGCAGAGCAAGATAGAGGATCTTGAGGTTGAGCGTTCGGCGGCGTATAAGGCCTGGCGCAGAAGACAGACAGGCTTATTGCATTGACAGCTATAACGGAGAGTAATAGAATAAGGATGGTCGTATTTGGATAACATAGGAGACAAGACGATGGATAAGATAAGACTTATGCACCTGGAGGACAGTCCCATTATAGCAAAGCTGGTAAAGGAGATGCTGACCAGCGGTACGGACTTATCTGTAGAGATAGAACACTTTATCCTGATCAAAGAAGGCCTTGAACGTCTGGCAAAAGGCGGCATCGATATAGTCCTTACCGATCTACAACTGCCCGATAGCGACGGCCTGAATACTTTCTATAAGATATACGCCGAAGCGCCCGATATACCCATAGTGATCATGACCGGCACATATGAGGAAGAGACGCTTGCTATCGAAGCGGTCCAGCAGGGCGCTCAGGAGTATTTACGAAAAGCGGAAGTCACTCCCGATATTTTAAAGAGAGCGATCCGGTATTCTTTAGAGAGACAGCAGACGAAGAATGAGCTCAAGAGGGTCAATGATGAGCTTAATGTATTCTACGCTGAACTGAA
>CAZHIO010000225.1:0-2696 GCA_964532615.1 uncultured Planctomycetia bacterium | reverse complement strand
ATGAACGAGGAACATCATCTCTTCGATTTTCTTTTCCGGCTCTTCTGGACGCGTCAGATGATAGATAAGCGTCATAACACAGATATCCAGAGATCCGGTCATCCGTTCCACATTTTAGGAAACCCGGAAACTACCAAAAATTTCATCCCTGTCGATTATGTGGCAAAAATCATTTCATTATTAATAGAAACTGATGGAGCATGGGAGAGATCTTTCCATCTTACTCATGCTGATCCTCTCACACTTAAAACACTTATGTCCTATGTTAAAAAATCTATGGATTGGCCTAGTATGGCTTTTAGCCCGATGGAGGCGCTTCCGAAACTTTCACCGCTCGAGCGCCGTTTCTTTAACGGGGTTAAAGTTTACGATAAGTATTTCTGGCAGGAACCTGTCTTTGATCGAAGTCAGCTTAAGTCGGCACTGGGTGCCGATCTGCCGCTGCCCTCTCCGATATCTCAGGATTCGGTAAATCGTATAGTCGATTTCGTCCGGGAGAAGTACACTGAGCGGCAAAACCTGCGAAAAGATTTTCGTACGGTACAATAGTGAAATTGTTATAAATATCTGCCAAAGTCCGCTATTACATCTTCTACGGCGCTTATATACTTCGCCGTCTTCTCTTTTGAGCTCTTAACGCTGACAAGGCCGGCCATTTCGTTGTTTCTTGTGGGCACAGAGCAATTACCGAAGGCTATAAAACCGTCGATAATGATATCCGCTGAAGGCGCTATAAAGAGATCGGCGTCTCTTATAGTAGTTATGACTACAGAACCCACTATCTCTGAAAGCATGGGCTGCATAAATCTTCTTGTAAGCCAATATATCGCCGGATGGGATAAAGCGAAGATATTGAAGAGTTTATGGATCTCGCTTATTCTCGCCTGCGCTTTATAAAGCCTTCTGTTAAATTCCGCCTGATAGGCCGGAAACCCGCCGTCCGTGGCAGTTGTATTGAAATACACCGAAGGACGTATGGCCACAAAACCGAGGGTCCTCTCCTTGCCGCCATGAGACGGTAAATCTACAGGAAACAGAAATTTACTATCGGCGAACGTTTCGTGATGAGCCAGTCCCCAGCCAAGCATACTGATAACGGTAATAGGCGCTTTCAACCTGTCAGCGTACCGGTCATTAAGCTCTTTCCTCTTTTTAAGCAGAGGTCGAAAATCTATAAATCTGCTAGTGTGATACCGGCCGGCCTTCCCCTTTTCCGTCGAACAGAGTTCCGGCTCCGCTCTCTTCCTCTCTTTTAAACAATCATAAATCGCCGGAAATTCCAGATCTCCGCACGTCTTCCATCGCGCCTTAAGATCGTTCAGGATCTCCTGCATAGGAACACCGTCTATAGGTATATGCGATATCTGAAACCACATATCGGCCTCTTTGTGATCAGCCGTCAATCTGCAGCATATGTTGAAGATCCCGAACCCCGGATGCTTGCGCTGAATAAAATCCGGATATCGAAAACGCGCCGGATCATCATGAGCGCTATGTTGCGGCAGAATCTCGAAATAGATGAAAGAACTGTTCAGCACTCTATCGATATAGGCGACGCCTTCCGCACGGGCTTTTTTAGGAAAACGGGACTCTATTCGCATCCATCTTAATAATCCGGCCTTCAGACGCCTCGGACGACGCTCGTCTTTAAAGTCTTTGAAACGGTTATATTCTCTGATTATAGCGGTATTTAACCGTGACTTCTGGTCGCCGGAAATTATCCCGAAACAAGCGAAGCGTTTATCGAAGTGCGGCTGTATGCCGCTTAACTTTCCGTCTTCATCGAATCCGGCGCATACTATATCAATGGCATCTTTCTGCTTTCTATTAGCCGAAAATCTGCCCCAGTGCAATTGCCGGTGCACAATCGGATGGTCTATCAGGAAGGCGGAGAGTCTTTCTATGATGTGTGTTTTTGTGTGCGGCAGGCTTCTCTCTTCTTCGTGCGTCGAATCGGACCATATATTAAGCCTGAATACCGCCAAAGTGAATTTCGAATGTTCCGTCCTCAGATACGACTGTGTCGCCTTGCGCCATCCGTCCTCTTTTGATCCGTACCCGAGCCTCTTCAGGCGCTCGAGTATCTTGATGGACGGAAATAGCACCAGAAGAGACGGAGCCCATCTATCTACGAGTTTGCGCAGTTTTATCTTTTTATTCACCGTATCTTCGCCAGATATCCCGAAATAAGCTTTGCGGTCACTTCCGGGCATTCTTCCTGCGGGGAATGCCCGCACTGCGGGATTACCTCAAGGGTCATGTGCGGAAGATCCCGCCGAAAATTATAGGATTCCTGTATCGGCACTATATGATCATCTACCCCGCTGATAATAAGAGTCTGGATCTTTATCCGGCTGAAATGTTCGTGCGCGTCTTTAACATGCTGTGATGTAAATTGTGAAGCGCTTGCCACTAGGCTCTCTTTGGCGTCGGGCAGGCTCAGATAATCCGCGTAACTGTGTATCATATCTTCAGTTATCTTTGCATGATCATAAAATACTTCTTTCAATACGCCCTCTACGAGCGTGCGGGCAGACGACAGCTCCAGCGCAAGCATGCTGGCTATAGGTATTCTCAATTTTTCAATGAATGCCGGTATGTGCTCGAAATAAGCCTCGGGATCTACCAGAACAAGGCCGGCGACCGGGCTATTCAGCTTATTCGCGATGATAGTAAGTAAACTTACTATACCCCCG
>CAZHIO010000224.1:0-2700 GCA_964532615.1 uncultured Planctomycetia bacterium | reverse complement strand
CAGTACCTTGTCCCGGGCATGACACTAAACTGCCCACCACTCATTAGCTCGTTAATCTAATTAACTGCTCCCTGCGATAACGGCAACTCACGTGGTGAGGATCGCCGCCTTAATCTGATGGGGGTGAAACTTTACTGTTAAAATAACGTCAGTATTGATATAATATCACCATAACAAGGAGCTATATATGGCACGAACCGTAACGTTTCAGGGCAATGCGCTTAATCTTGCGGGTGAGGCGGTTAAAGTCGGCGCACCGGCTCCTGATTTCAGGGTCGTTTCGCAGGACATGAAAGATATAAGCCTCGCGGACTTTAAAGGTAAGATAAAAGTCATATCCTCGTTTCCGTCGCTCGATACGCCTGTCTGCGATCTACAGGTAAAAGAGTTTAATAAGAGAGCCGCTCTCTTTTCCAAGGATGTGGTTGTTATAGGCATATCGAAAGACCTGCCGTTCGCACAGAAGAGGTTCTGCAGCGAGAATGACATAAAAAATGGACCTGTCCTATCGGACTATAAGACGTCCTCCTTCGGTGATAATTACGGTTTATTGATAAAGCAGCTGAATCTTCTCACGCGCTCAGTCCTTATCATTGATAAGAATGATATTATCAGATATCTCCAAATCGCGCCCGAGATAACCAAACCTCTCAATTACGACGAAGCTATCAGCGCGCTCGATAAGGTCATTAAGGGATAGAGTAAGTTTTAAGGATACCGGTATATCATGCCGGAGATGCAGAGGTTAAAATCCTAAGAAGGGAGGAATAGAGATGAAGGTAGTGATCGATGCTGATGGTTGCATAGGTTGCGGTCTTTGCGTAAGCACCTGTCCGGAAGTCTTTAAGATGGATGACGATAAAGCTGTTGTTATCGGATCCGTAGTTCCGAAAGATGCCGAAGATAACTGCAAAAAGGCGGTTGAAGATTGTCCGGTTACCGTAATAACAATGTCTTAATAGAGAGCGATAACGTTCTGTGAATGAGCTTTCGATACTTATAGGCGGCAAGGCTGGCTTTGGCATAGACAAAGCCAGCCTTATTATCGCCAGCATTATGAGCCGGCTGGGGTATAGTAATTACATATACCGCGACTATCCCTCTCTTATCAGGGGCGGGCATACTTTCTCTATAATCAGAGCGTCAGTCGAGAAAGTCGCAGCTCATCGCGACAAGATAGATGTATTACTTGCCCTGAATCAGGAAACCATAGATCTCCATAAGGGCAGATTGAAGGATAGAGGTATTGTGGTCTATGATTCAGATGTTATCGACTCAGGTTCGGTATCGGGGATCAGAGACGCTATCGGTCTGCCGCTTACGGGTATCGTGAAAGAGACCGGAGCGGACGATATAATACGCAACACCTGCATTATCGGCGCATTTGCAAGATCAGTCGGCATCCCATGGGACATCCTCGACTTTGCTTTCAGAAATAATATTTCCAAGGAATTGGATCAGAATTTAAAAGCGGCGCGCAGAGGATTCGACGCTTCGAAAGAATTTATAGTCATTGAAAATTCGGCAAAAGAGAAGATGCCGCTTATCACGGGCAACGAAGCCCTGGCTCTCGGCCTGTTAAGAGCCGGACTTAAAAGCTATATATCCTATCCTATGACGCCGTCCTCGCCCATACTTCACTATCTGGCAAGCCTGGCGGAAGATTTCGGTTTAAAAGTTATTCATCCCGAGAGCGAGTTGGCGGTGATCATGATGGCGCTCGGAATGGCATATAGCGGTGAGAGGGTCGCCGTTGGGACGAGCGGCGGCGGGTTCTGTCTGATGACCGAAGGGCTTAGCTTCTCGGGTATGGCGGAATTACCCGTAGTTATAATATTGGGACAGAGGCCGGGGCCATCGACAGGACTGCCCACTTATAGCTGTCAGACCGAGCTTAATTTTGCGCTTAGCGCGGGGCAGGGGGAATTTGCGCGTTTTGTGATAGCGCCGGCAGACGCTGAAGAAGCGTATTTCGCCGCGCGTCTATCTATGGGGATATCATGGAGATACCAGATCCCGTCGATAATACTCACCGATAAAGCTATGGCGGAAGGCTGCTACAGTTTCAATATAGATAATTGCGGAGAAATAAAAGAGAATACTCCGGTGTTATGGGATAAGCGCGGCACCTATAAGCGCTACGCCAATACGGATACCGGAATTTCACCGCTCGCTTTCCCCGGAGAAAAAGACGTCGTTATTAAAGCGAACAGTTACGAACATGATGAATCCGGCATCTCTACGGAGGACCCTTCCGTCACCGTGAAGATGCAGGATAAGAGGCTGCGCAAAGAGAAGTATATGGCCATAGAGCTTGAAGATTACGAATGTGTAAAAGTTTACGGTAATAAAGATTCCGTTACGGCGATCCTGTGCTGGGGATCTAATAGCGGAGTCTGCATGGAAGTAGCTAAGGCGCTCGGTATGAAAGTTATCAGGCCGGTAGTCTTATCGCCATTCCCGGTAAAACAGTTCCGCGGAGCTATGGAAGGCGTAAAGAAGGTCATAGCTGTTGAAAATAACGCGACCGGGCAGCTCGCGAGATTAGTCAAAGAGCATGGGTGCGGCGTTAGCGAGTCGATATTGAAATATGACGGCAGAAATTTTACGGTAGAAGAGCTTGAAGAGAGAGTGAGGAAGGTGACAGGGTGAAAGATCTCGGAACTGACTCTAAGAACACCTGGTGTCCGGGCTGCGGCA
>CAZHIO010000223.1:0-2706 GCA_964532615.1 uncultured Planctomycetia bacterium | reverse complement strand
TAGCGTTCAAGCGCGGCGAAGCGATAGCCATATGTCATGACCGCAAAAATACCGCGACTGTTTTGGCCAGAGTTATGCCTGAAATGGCCGGCGAAGGGGTGGAGTTCGTGCGCCTTTCGGATCTGGTGAAGAGATGATAACCCTCGGCGTAGAGACCTCATGCGACGAGACGAGCGTTTCTCTTACCAGCGGTCGCAAGGTGCTATCTAACGCTGTGACTTCGAGCGTTCATCTGCATAAGAGATACGGCGGCGTCGTGCCGGAGATAGCTTCCCGTTACCATGTGGAATATATCACGGAGGTATTTTCGGAGGCCCTGTCTGTTTCAGGTAAGAGCCCGAAAGAGATTGATCTGGTAGCGGTGACTAACGGTCCGGGTCTTGTGGGAGCTCTTCTCATCGGCGTCTCATTCGCCAAATCGGTAAGCTATGCTCTCGAAATACCGATCATAGGCGTTAACCATATACTCGCGCACCTGTACAGTTCTTTCCTGACCGAAAAGGATCTTAAGTTCCCGTTTGTCGGGCTTGTGGTATCCGGCGGGCACACGGCTCTCTTCTATTGCAGGGATATCGATGATCAGAAGGTGCTGGGGCAGACGCAGGATGACGCCGTCGGTGAAGCGTTCGATAAAGTCTCTAAGATCCTGGGATTGGGATATCCCGGCGGACCGATAATAGAAAAGACGGCCGCTCGCTCGACCGGTAAAAGCGGGATAAAATTTCCCAAGAGTTATCTGGGTAAAGATTCGCTCGATTTCAGCTTTAGCGGTATAAAGACGGCTGTATTGTACTATATGCAGAAAGTGAAGTCTCCGGATAAGAAGCTGATCGGCGACGTATGTTACGCTTTCCAGGATGCGGCTCTCGATGTGCTGGTGGATAAGGCTCTCCTTGCCTGTAAGAAGATGAACGCAAAGAGGATAGTCGTGGGAGGAGGAGTGGCCGCCAACTCTATGCTGCGAAAGAAGATGTTGACCGCGGGAGAGAGGGAGGGCATAGGAGTCTATTTCCCGGAGATAAAATATTGTATGGATAATGCGGCCATGATAGGAGCTCTGGGTGAAGCGCTCTATAAGAGAGGCCGCCGATCGGATATCCGATTAACCGCCTATCCGAATCTTGAAGTATAAATATTACGGAGGATATTAATGTTAAACGACTGGACGGTATTGGGGAGATTAGTATTGGCCGCGGTGTTGAGCGGAGTGATAGGCTTCGAGCGGGAGTTTCACGGCAGGTCAGCCGGATTCAGGACGCATATTCTGTTATGCGTAGGCTCAGCGCTGATCATGCTGACGTCTATACATATGTTCGATATCTTCTTAGGTAAAGTTATTGTGGATCCCGGCAGGATAGCGGCCGGCGTCATTACGGGCATAGGATTTTTGGGAGCCGGCACGATAATGCACTTTAAGTCCTCGATCAGAGGGTTGACAACCGCGGCCAGTTTATGGGTGGTGGCCGGCATAGGCCTCGCCGTGGGGTCCGGGTTCTATTCCGGAGCCGTTATCACATCGATCATAGCCATGATAACGCTTATGGTATTCGCCAGATTAGAGGACGCTATGATAAGAAAAGACTGGTATAAGACCGTAATAATAGAGACGAAGGAAGGTCTTGACCAACTTAAGTCCATACGTGGTATACTGGACGAGTGGCATGCCGAGATAACCGACTTTGAGGTAGATCGCGCAAAAGATAACGTTAGCATGCTGTTAAAGATAGGCCTTAAATTAAGATCTCCGAAGAACGCCGGACCGATGATAGAGGACATAGGCGTTCTGGGGGGAGTCAAGAGCGTTAAGTGGGAATTCGAATAGAGGGTAACCGATATGTCTGAAAAATTATTATCTATACGGGAAGTCGCGGACCGTCTGAAGGTTTCCGAGGAAGAGGTCAAGCGCCTTGTCGATATGGGCGAGATCCCGGCTTACAGGATAGGCGGGACGTTCCTGAGATTCAGGCGGGAGCAGATCGAAGCCATAGCCAATGAGATACGGGAAGTCGAAGAGAAGGATCCGGAGCACGCCAAGCCGGTTCTGGATGAACGCGGAAGGCCGACTCATCACCTGACAGAGCTTGAGACGGAGATAAAGCGGCGTGAGCCCTCCGCGAGGCGGTATGATTATTCTTTAGCGGAGAAGATAGAGGATTTTATATATTTTTACGATTTCTACATACTATCGTTCCTGGCGATAGGCGTACTGTTATTCATGATATTTAAATATTAACATGTCAGAGAAGACCGCAAAGATACTGAAGAGCGTAAAGAGCGGGCGCATTTCTATAAATAAAGCGCTATCATCGCTGAGAGATATGCCGTACAGGGATATCGGATTCGCTAAGATCGATCATCACAGGGCGTTAAGACGCGGCTTCCCCGAAGTTGTATTCGGAAAAGGCAAGACGGTTCAACAGATAGTCGAGATATCGAAACGCATATTAGCCCATGACGGGATATTGCTGGTAACGCGCGCTCCTAAAGCGGCTTATCTGAAATTAAAGAGATCCTGGCCGAAAATTAAGTATCACGAAAAAGCGGCCTGTATAAGTTTCAGAGAAGGCCGTCCGGAGCCAAAAAAAGGGACGGTCCTTGTGATAACCGCCGGGACGGCGGATCTGCCGGTAGCCGAAGAAGCGCGCGAGACTCTGGAGCTGATGGGAAATAAGGCGGAGATATTATGCGATGTCGGAGTCGCAGGGA
>CAZHIO010000222.1:0-2709 GCA_964532615.1 uncultured Planctomycetia bacterium | reverse complement strand
TGCGGGAGGCCGCCACCTTTGGAACGCCGGGATATTTATCTTCAAGGCCGGAACGTTATTATCCGCTGTTAAAGTTCACGCTCCGGATATAGCCAAAGCTTTAAAGAGCGCCGGCGATATCGATAAGGCTTACGGCAAGATGCCCGACATATCCATAGATTACGCGATAATAGAGAAAGCGGATAATGTCTATTGTGTAAAGAGCCGGTACGAGTGGAGCGACGTCGGTAGTTTTGAGGCTTTAGAGAAAGTGCTTAAGAGAGAGTCGAGGCGTTACATTAAAGAGGACGAAAAGATAATAAAGATACTGTAGAGGCCTTCACAATGAAGATAATGGGTCTGGATTTCGGGACAAAGAGAATAGGCGTATCGCTGAGCGACGAGCTCTTTATAACGGCGCAAGGCTCCGATACTATCTACCGGAAAGATTTACAGGCGGATCTGCAGGCGATATCCGGTATTATAAAGGAGAACAATGTGATCGAGGTGGTCGTCGGACTTCCGATAAGCATGAACGGCTCACACAGCCAGAAGACCAAAGAGACGCTGGAGTTCGTAGACGTATTGACGAAGGCGATAAGGGTTCCCGTTAAGACTTGGGATGAAAGGCTGACTACCGTGCAGGCCGATAGGTCGATGATGGAAGCCGGCATGAACAGCTTTAAGAGAAGAGAGCTGGCGGATAAGGTCGCTTCGGCGCTTATATTACAGTGTTATTTGGATTCACGAAAGAGAGGATAATGTAATGCAGAGGCTCGAGACGCTGAACAATGGTTTGAGATTCATGGCCTATCCGATGGCAAATATGGAATCCGTGGCTATAGGTATATGGGTTCGGGCCGGAGGCAGATATGAGGACGCAAAGAGTAGCGGCATAAGCCATCTATTGGAACATCTCCTCTTTAAAGGCACTGTCACGCGAGACATGACGACCATAAAACACGATATAGAAGGCCGGGGAGGAAGCTTTAACGGTTTCACTTCAGAAGAGAATACCTGTTATCTGGTCAAGGTGCTGGGTAAAGATATCGAACTCGGTGTTGATATATTAAGCGACATGGTACTTAATCCGAAATTGGACGAAACCGAGATCGTAAAAGAGAAAGAAGTCATAGTCGAAGAGATAAAGATGTATAAAGATATGCCGGCTCATTACGTGCACGAGATCCTGGCCGAAGAGATGTGGCCGGATCAGCCTCTCGGGATGCCCCTTGCCGGTACCGTAGAATCGGTAAGAGCTATATCCAGGCCCGATGTAGTTTCATATAAAGAGGCTTATTACAATCCGAAGAATATCTTCGTGATAGCCGCGGGCAATGTTAACGCAAAGACCCTTGCCTCAATAGCCGATAAATATCTGTCAGGATCCAGGGGAGGAGAGGCGTCCAAGTACAGCAAGGCGGTCATATCTCAGAATGCCCCGCGCGCCAAATTGAATATCAAGAAGACGGAACAGACGCATCTGGCGCTCGGCCTTCACTCGATGGACCGTTTTCATGAGGATAAACATGTCTTAAGCATTATCAATATAATACTCGGCGCGAACATGTCATCCAGGCTCTTCCATATAATAAGGGATGAGATGGCGCTATGTTATGAGATATCCTCGAGCGTACGAAGATATGAAGATTGCGGCGCGCTCGTGGTAAACGCCGGCGTTGACGATAAGAAACTCGTGAAGGCGATCGAGGTAATACTGAAGGAGCTGTATCGCTTCGCTAAAGAACCGATATCACAGGAAGAGCTGGGAAGAGCTAAGGAATACTACAAAGGCCAGCTTCTATTCGCGCTCGAGGATACGATGAGCCATATGCTTTGGCTGGGTGAAAAAGTAGTATCCGGCGAAAAAGATCTGACGCCCGAGCCCATACTTAAAAAGATAGAAGCCGTAAAGCCCGAAGATATTATGAGAGTTTCAGAAGGGCTTTTTAAATCGGCCAATATAAATCTTGCGGTCATCGGACCGGAGATCGACCAGGCGCGCGTTAAAGAAGCGCTGCATTTTTAAGGAGCCTATTATGAATAAGATATTGATAGCGCCAAGCATACTTTCGGCGGATTTCTCCAGGCTTGCGGAAGAGATAAAGTCCATTGAAAAAGCGGGGGCCGATTGGATCCATATCGATGTGATGGACGGTCATTTCGTCCCCAATATAACGATAGGCCCGGTCGTGGTGAAATCTATCAGGAACGCCACTAAACTTCCGTTCGACGTTCACCTGATGATAGATTATCCTGAAAAGTATATCGAAAGTTTCGTAAAATCGGGAAGCGACATAATAACTTTTCACATCGAATCTGAGGATGATCCGGTGGAGGTTATAAGGCTCATTAAATATTTTAAGAAGAAGGCAGGCGTTTCGATAAGGCCTAATACCGAGATAAAACTGATCGAGAAGATATTGCCGATGGTGGATATGGTGCTGGTGATGACGGTCGAGCCCGGGTTTGCCGGACAGGGATTCATCTATGACTGTCTGCCGAAGATAACGGAAGTGCGTAAGATATTTAACAGGGATATTCAGGTCGATGGCGGACTGAACGAGTCCACCGCGGCCGAAGTGATCAAAGCCGGCGCCAATGTTATAGTGGCCGGATCTTCTGTCTTCGGCGCTAAGGATTACGCCGGAGCGATAAAAAAATTAAGAGGAGGAGCGTAGATGAGCGGTATAAAGTTCGGCACTGACGGGTGGAGGGCGGTAATAAGCG
>CAZHIO010000221.1:0-2714 GCA_964532615.1 uncultured Planctomycetia bacterium | reverse complement strand
GAGGCAGCACCTTCCTCTTACCTTCGTCTAAAGACATGAGGGCTATAAATCCCAGCCTGTCTATAATTTTGCCGCCATCTCTGTATTTTTGCGAGTATACATAGATAGAATCTTTCGCGTCCTTTACCATATTATTATTTTTTAACCATGAATTGAATAGATCTCTGGCTCTTGTGTAGCGGTTATCGGCGCTTGAGTCCGAGCTTTTTATCTTTCCAAGCTCAAGCCTTACAATATTGTACGGGCTGGCTTTGTAAAGTTTATTCTGTTTATCTTTAGGTATGATATCGTAGGGCGGAGCGACGACTTTGGCTAAGTTGCCTGTCTTCTTTTGGTTATAGACTACTCCCCGAAACGGTCTGATTTTCGCCATGATCTAACCTTTCATTCTGTATAATAATACGCCGATATTCGCGCCGATAAAGTCCGCCGCGAAATCGAAAAAATCGCACATTCTGCCCGGAATAAACCGCTGGTGCCATTCGTCAAAAATAGCGAATAACGAAGCTACAATTATAGCCGAAAATATCATTTTTGCAAGGTTAGAGTTTTGGAATGAATTGGAGAGGGCCCTTATAAGCAAAAAGCCGAGGATCAGGTACTCCGCGGCATGGGCTATCTTATCTACATTCGGGATCGAGATATCCGGTATTTTCGATCCGGGCATAGATGATATGTAAAATATCAGCATCATACATGCCAGAACAGGCAGCCATAAGGAGAGGATAGTTCGTGTCGGAAGGCGCAACTCTATTTACCGCCTGATGGACATCCTTTGCAGGAGGATCCGCCGGACCCGGGACAGGGTTTATCGGTCTTGGACTTATTCTTATAGTCGGTCTCGTAGAAACCCGTGCCTTTAAATATGATACCGCTGCCACCGGCGATCAGACGATGGGTCTTGCCGCCGCACTTAGGACACTTGCCGGTCTCTTTGTCGGTCATCTTCTCGAACTTTTCACTGCTATATCCGCATTTATCGCATTTGTAGTCGTATGTAGGCATCATTAACTCCCCGGTTTAAATATCTCTCTATTTAAATATACGCTTCATCTTTTCTATAAATGTCTTGGCCAGAGGCCCTCTGTCCGCGGACGAAACCCGATCGAATTCCTTCAGAGCCCTCTTCTCATCCTGATTAAGATCCGTCGGGATATCTATCTGTATCTTCACTATCTGGTCGCCTCTGCCGTGATCGTGCAGATGAGCGACGCCTTTGTTTCTCAGGCGGAACTGCCTGCCGCCCTGAGTGCCGGACGGGATCTTCATCATTATCTTCCCTTCGATAGTCGGGACCTCTATCTCCCCTCCGAATACGGCCGTAGCATAGTTTATCGGGACTTCGCAATAGATATCGGCCTCATGGCGCTCAAATATCTCGTGGTCTTTCACATGTATCAATATATAGAGGTCCCCGCGCTCGCCGCCCCGCTCTCCGGCTTCTCCTTCGCCGTGTATCCTTAGCCTGGATCCGGTATCGACGCCCGCCGGGATCTTAACTTTTATATTACGCTTAGTCTTTACCCGGCCCCTGCCTCCGCATGACGGACACGGGGTCTTTATTATAACCCCTTCGCCGCCGCATCTTCGGCAGGCCTGCACCACATTAAAGAATCCGTTAGACGATCTCACCTGCCCCTGGCCGCCGCAATCGGAACATCGCTCTTTTTTGGAACCGGCCTTAGCGCCTGTCCCGCGGCAATCCTCACAAGCTTCATAGCGGGGGATCGTTATGGTCTCTTCGCCTCCGAAGACCGCTTCATCAAACGGTATCTGCAATTGGAATTCGAGATCGGATCCGTGTCTGGCCCTGCCGCGGCCGGACCCTCCGAAACTGGCATTTCCGCCGAAACCAAATCCTCTTAAAAGATCGCTTACATCAGCCCCTCCGAAGATGTCTTTAAGGTCATCAAAGTGATGGAAGTCCTGCCATTGGAATCCGCCCTCTTTGAATCCGCCCTCAACCGCCGCGTGGCCATGCTGGTCGTAGACCTCGCGTTTCTGCTTATCTATCAGTACTTCATAGGCCTCGGACATCTCCTTAAACTTCTCTTCGGCCTCTTTCTTCTTATCGGGAGGGACCCTGTCCGGATGATATTTGAGCGCAAGATTTCTGTAAGATTTCTTGATCTCGTCGTCGGAAGCCGTCTTTCCGAGACCCAAAACTTCGTAGTAATCGCGTTTTGCCATATATATTTATATTCAGCGGATAGCGAACAGCGTATAGCGGGTTTTTAACTCAAACCATACGCTATACGCTCTACGCTAAAAGCTGATCTCTACTTCTTTCCTTTTTTATCGTTCTCGTTCTCAGCCGTATATTCAGCGTCTATTATATCTTCTTCTTTTTTATCGCCGGATGCTTCCTGGCCCATATCCGGGGCTCCTTGCGGTGCCTCTTCGGCTCCGGACGGACCGGCTGCCTGTCCCTTCTGGGCTCCGGCTGTCTTCTTATAAACTTCCTCAGCCAGCTTATGGGCCGACTTCGTAAGCTCTTCCATGCCGCGTTTAATGCTCGGCAGATTTTTATCTTTTATAGCCTGCTTCAATTCATTAAGGCGGGACTCTATATCCGCTCTCTCGGTCTGGCTGATCTTATCGCCATACTCTTTGAGCGACTTTTCGGTCGAATAGGCTAATCCGTCGGCCTGGTTCACAAGCTCGACCTCTTCCTTCTTCTTAGTATCCTCGGAAGCGTACTTCTCGGCCTCTTT
>CAZHIO010000220.1:0-2760 GCA_964532615.1 uncultured Planctomycetia bacterium | reverse complement strand
TCTCCAAAGCCGCGTGGTGGGGGTTCGAGTCCCTCCTGGCCTGCCAGATTCGCGAAAGCGAAACCCAGGCAATGCTGGTCCTGAAAAGGCGGTCAACTTTTCGATACGCCGATGGTGCCGATAAGAGGCGAGTCGAAGGACCCAAGGCCGCAAGCTATAGGACCTGGCGATCGGTAAATCCCGAGGTTGAGGGTTGGAACTGATCAAAGAAGCCTGTAAACATTTGCAGGCAGAGGATTTTTTGTATATTTTATGGCTAAATTTAAAGGTTTCTTCAAAGACGTAAAGCTGGAAATGGGCAAGGTATCCTGGCCCAATAAAGACGAGCTGATCGGATCGACGATAATAGTCTTAGTTTCATTAGCTTTATTATCCCTGTTTATCGGAATATGCGACGCCGCTCTTTCGGCTTTTGTAAATATCGTAATGTCGAAACTATAGAAATAGGAATGCGTTAATGGCAAAGCACTGGTACGTTATACATACTCAGACCGGTTACGAAGACAGGATCAAGAAGTCTCTCGATAGTAAGATCAAGGCAGGCCTTGCCGGTCAGAATATTTCCCAGGTTCTCGTTCCCATAGAGCAGGTTTCAGAAGTTAAAGCCGGCAAGAAGAGAATCTCAGAGAGAAAGTTTTTCCCCGGATACCTGCTGGTCGAGATGGAGCTTACTGACGACACGTGGTATATGGTAAAGAGCATTACCGGCGTTACGGGATTTGTGGGCGCCGGGTCCAGGCCGCTTCCGCTTAAAGAAGACGAGATAGCTACCATCCTGAAACAGGCAAAAGAGGCTAAGGAAAAACCGACACCGAAGGTATTATTCGAAAAAGGCGAGAGCGTCAGAGTTAACGACGGTCCGTTCGTAAGCTTTAACGGAACAGTCGAAGAAGTCAATTTAGCGAAGGGCAAGATAAAAGTGATGATCTCTATCTTCGGAAGAGCGACGCCCGTTGAATTAGAGACATGGCAGGCAGAAAAAATTTAAAGTAAAAGAAAGCAGATAGCGATGGCAAAAAAAATAAAAGCGATAATTAGATTATATTGTCCGGCCGGCAGCGCCAATCCGGCTCCTCCGGTAGGCCCGGCTCTCGGTCAGCATGGTTTGAATATTATGGATTTCTGCAAGCAGTTTAACGCTAAGACCCAGGGGCAGGATGGGGTCACTCTGCCGGTCGTTATATCCGCTTATGAAGACAGGACCTTTTCCTTTATAATAAAGAGCCCCCCGTGTTCAGTTCTGTTGAAGAGAGCCTGCGGCGTCGCGAAAGCAAGCGGTACGCCGAATAAAGAGAAAGTTGGCAAGGTGACGCTGGATCAGGTTAAAGAGATCGCAAAGCTTAAGCTGAAAGATCTTAATACTGATGATATGGATAAGGCTGTTAAGATCATTAAAGGAACGGCCCGTAGCATGGGCATAGAGGTGGCCGAATGAAGAAGATGACAAAGAGACTAAAGGCTGTGGGCGGATTGTCCGAT
Source organism: uncultured Planctomycetia bacterium (assembly GCA_964532615.1). Classification (GTDB taxonomy): domain Bacteria; phylum Omnitrophota; class Gorgyraeia; order 2-01-FULL-45-10; family 2-01-FULL-45-10; genus CAIMPC01. The sequence goes on along the minus strand of CAZHIO010000220.1, from coordinate 1,281 downwards.
AAGAGCAAGACTTACAGCCTTAAGGAAGCGATAGCTATATTAAAGAAGATGCCAAAATTAAAATTTGATGAGACCGTAGAGGTTTCGGCTAAGCTCAATGTGGATCCAAAACAGAGTCAGAGCGCGTCCATCAGGGGTACGATAGCTCTTCCTCATGGCACCGGCAAAAAGGTCAAAGTAGCGGTATTCTGCAAGGGCGAAGAGGAGAGGAATGCCAGGGCCGCCGGAGCCGATTTTGTCGGTTCGGACGAATTGATAGCTAAAGTGCAGGGCGGTTGGGTAGATTTTGATATTGCGATCGCAACGCCCGAGATGATGAAGGACATGGCTAAGCTTGGAAAAGTATTAGGCCCCAGAGGTTTAATGCCCAGCCCGAAGTCCGGCACCGTAACTCTTGACACGGCGAAGACCATTAAGGATGTGAGGGCGGGTAAGATCGAGTTTAAGATGGATAAGCAGGCCGGCATACATGCTCTTTTAGGGAAGCTCTCTTTCAGCGAAAGCGCTCTGCAGGAGAACGCTACATCGTTAATTGACGCTATCATGGGTTCCCATGCCGGCGGCATTAAAGGGCAGCACGTAAAAAATATCTATATTTCAACAACCATGGGGCCAGGCATAAAGCTTGACCTTGCTGAATTCAGGAAATAAAACTATGGCTAAACAGGAGAAGTACGCAAGGCTTTGTAAAGAGAAGATGGCTGAAGAGATGATATCGCGCATCAATGAGCACCCGAACTTTATTATAACCAGTTATATGGGTTCTTCTACTTCAGATCTCGAGGTATTAAGGAAAAGCCTTAAGAAGTCACGCTCAAACTATCTCGTCGTCAAGAACTCCATACTGAAGGTCGTCTTTGACAAGATCCAGCTTAGCGACGAGGCATCCAAGATCGACGGCGGCATGGGGTTATCTTTTAGCGGAGACGATATTCTGGCTACCTGCAGGGCTTTATCCTCTTTTGCAAGCACCCACGAAAAATTTCAGATCAAAGGCGCCATAGTGGACGGTAAGAGCGTCACGCCGGATAAAGTTAAATATCTGGCAAGCCTGCCGGCTAAAGAGATATTGTTAGCGCAGTTATTGGCCGGAATGAAGAGTCCGATAACCGGTTTTGTCAGTACGCTCGGCGGCGTATTAAGGAAGTTCGTATATGTGGTTGACGCTGTTAAAAAGTCTAAGCAGAATGTAGGCGCTTCTTAAGAAGCGCTAAATGAGTTAAGGCTAATAGCCTTTATAAAAAGGCAAAGAGAGGAGTAACATGGAAACAAAAGTCGAGT
>CAZHIO010000219.1:0-2766 GCA_964532615.1 uncultured Planctomycetia bacterium | reverse complement strand
CCAGCGTTGATGGTACTTGCCGGGCAACTGGCTGGGAGAGTAGACCAGTGCCGGGTTTTATTTAAAGAGCCTCGCGTTAACGCGCGGGGCTCTTTTTTGTGCTTTGTTCAGTCTGCAAAAGTTTTATCAACTTTTCGGGTCCTGTCCTCGGTCGCCTTTCGGTTCTTGCGTAGGGTTTACATTCTATACGATTACAAAGCGGGTATCTATATTGAACCCATCCTACGCTGCGAACCTCAAGGCTGGACCTCGGCCACCCGAAAAGTTGCTATAGTTCATACAATATTCGGCAAAATCATTGAAAACCGGTTATTCCCGTATTATAATAATCATATCCAAATGCGGAGCGGCATATGACTAATTGCGCAAATCTTAAAAAGAACATGGCTATATGCAACTGCACTTACTCCGGATGTCCCAGACATGGAGTGTGCTGCGAATGCATAACATACCACAGAAATAACGGGGAGCTTCCCGCATGCTATTTCGACAAAACCGCGGAGAAGACTTATGACAGGTCCGGCGATAATTATTTAAAAAGAAGGTAGGTGGATACTATGGAGATAAAGATCGAGAAGTTGGATGAAGGAGAATTGGGAAATAAGGGCGTATTCGGGTGGCCTATCTGGGAGAAAGAAGTATCGAAATTTGATTGGAAATACGACTCGGTAGAGCGGTGTTATTTTCTTGAAGGCAAGGTGACGGTCACTCCGAAAGGCGGTAAGCCGGTAACTTTCGGGAAGGGCGATTTTGTAACGTTCCCTAAAGGGCTTGCCTGTATGTGGGACGTGCAGGAGCCGGTAAGAAAGCATTACAATTTTGAATAACGATAAAAGCCGCAAAACAAAATACCCGGAAAGTGATGCTATGCTCAGAATAATTACGGTCGGATTGGTATCGGCGCTTTTACTTATCGGAGTATCGATCATAGCTTATGCCGATGACGAACAGAAAGCCCAGGGTTTAGACATGGTCTCCGATACCGTAGCTACCGCTTTTAACAAAGCTAACGCTCTTCTCGCCGGAAAACTTGATATCACTATGTCGCTTGAAAAGCCGGATACGGAAGAACAGTTCACTACAAACGCCATCGGACAGAAAGTCCCTAAGGCCAGCGCAATAAAATCCTCCGGAAGCCTGCATAACGATCAACCGCTGTGATCAGGCGGTATAAATATCCTTTAAGATAGCCGTTTACTATGGTAGAATACGGAATCTGAAGGGAAGCTGTTCGCAGGTTAAACAAGGAGATGAGATGCCGAAAAAGTATACACGTGATATGAGGCGTCGTGACCTTAGGCGCAAGAAGAGAAAAGCAAGAAAGAAATAAGAATTGCCTCATTAAAAATAAAAAACCAGGCGAATTAAAGCCTGGTTTTTTTATCCATCTAAAATCTAAGGCGTTACGAACATTTTTTCTAAACCCGGCGGCAGCTGGCCGTGTTTTTTTATGAACGCCACACCGATATTATATTTACCTTCTTCGGCCTCTTCAATCCTTACGACTTTTCCTATAAGCTTATTTCCTATAGTCATCGCGTTCTCCTCTATCTCCTGGCAGATATTGGTTGTGCGATAGTCCATTTCCAGCTCGATTATACTTGATATCTCCGGAAGTATATTGCTCTGGAAGAGTATTCCGGAGACGCTTAAATTTTTTGACATGCCGGTCACTATATTTGTGATAGAGCTATCGTGCTTAGGAGAAAGCAATATCTTAAACTTTACGTTTTTGGAACAATCCTGCCTGAAGAACTCTCTCTTTTCGATACCGTTATCGCTCATATCGTTTCTCCTTTCACAGAAGTTTTATACCACGAACAAAATAAAATGGCAATGTAAATATTTTACTGAGAGGATTGTGCTTGCCATAAAACCATATAGGTAATATCATAGCCTATAGCATATAAATGAGGATGACCAATGAGCACGCTCGATATAATAGCGACTGTCGCGGGGTTCTGCACTACCATATCCTTCCTGCCGCAAGTGATTAAGGTATATCGTACAAGGCATACTAAGGACTTGTCTTTGCCTATGTATATCATCTTTTCGTTCGGTCTGCTTATGTGGATATGTTACGGCATATTTATGCATAGCTGGCCCATAGTTTTGGCTAACGGTTTAACGCTGGTACTATCCATATATATTCTTACAATGAAAGTCATATATAGATAGAAAATGGCCTTAATGACAGGCTATATTAGCTTGACTTTTAAGCAGTAACCCATATAATAATTTCATTGTTGTCTGCAAAAATCGGAGGATAAGATATGGCGGTTCTTGACGTAAAAGATATCAGGAATATCATACTTTTAGGCCACTGCGGATGCGGAAAGACGTCATTGGCGGAGGCGCTTCTGGCGAAGGCCGGCGTGATACCGAAGATGGGGTCTATAGCGGAAAAGAATACGGTATCTGACTACAACGAGGATGAAAAAGAGCGTAAGTGCTCTATCAGCTCATCGCTGCTGACATTCAGTTTAAGCGGTAAGAAGATCAACATGATCGACATTCCGGGGTATACCGATTTTATAGGAGAGATGATAGGCGGGCTCAGGGCAGCCGACTCCAGCATAGTTGTTGTTGACGCGACAGGAGGAGTTGAGATAGGTACCGAAAAAGCCCAGAGGATATCGTGCGAGAAGGGCGTCCCATCGATGTTCTTCATAAATAAGCTTGATAAAGAACACGCTGATTTCAATAAGTGCGTCGATGGCATAACTACAAAATTCAGGAAGAGCTGCGTCCTTGTGGAATACCCCA
>CAZHIO010000218.1:0-2766 GCA_964532615.1 uncultured Planctomycetia bacterium | reverse complement strand
CTGCCAGCACTCCGTTATGCGTACCGACGCACGGGCCACAGCCGGGCGCCACCACCATACATCCGGATTTCACGAAAGTATCAATTATACCCTTCTTTGAAGCCGCGAGAAATATCTCGGCGGACGCGGGAGCCACTACGAACTTGACCCCGGAGAATATCGTCTTCCCTTTCAGTATCTTCGCGGCGATCTCGAGATCCTCCAGCCTGCCGTTAGTGCATGTACCGACAAACGCCTGGTCGATCTTTACGCCGGAGAGCTCCGTAACATCAGCCACATTATCTACAGCATGCGGCTTCGCGACCTGCGGAAGGAGCTTCGACACATCATAGGTCTTCACCGATTGATATCTGGCGTCGATATCGGACTTGACCGGTTTTGGTGAGCGCTTGGATCCGGTCGCCTCTATCCACTTCAACACTTTAGCGTCGGCTTCCATCAAACCTACCTTGGCCCCTATCTCCACCGCCATATTCGAGATCGTCAGGCGCGCGTCTACGCTTAAATCAGCAATGGCCTCTCCATAAAACTCCACGGCCTTATAAGTCGCTCCGTTCGATCCGATATCCTTGGCTATATGGAGAATTATATCTTTTGAATATACTCCTTTAGGCAGCTTACCGTTTACAATGACTTTTATGGTCTCCGGAACACGAAACCAATTTTTTCCGCCGGCGAGCGTGATCGCAAGGTCGGTAGACCCTACTCCGGTAGAAAAGACGTTTATGGCGCCATAGGTACATGTATGCGAATCGGCTCCTAATACCAGATCTCCGCATGTGACATGTCCTTTCTGAGGCACCAGTTGATGACAGACTCCGCAGCCTATATCGTACATGCCTACGCCCAGATTCTTCGCGAAATCCCGCATCTTTTTATGAATAGCCGAGACGCCTATATTCGGACTTGGCGCCGAATGATCTATGATCATATAGAATTTGGACCTGTCGAAAGGTTTTTCAACTCCCAGCTTATTAAAGCTGTCGATTATAATAGAGCTCGTCCCATCCTGACCGAAACAGAAGTCGATATCGCAGACGGCGATATCCCCCGCCCTTAAATCTTTACCCGAATGACTTGATAGTATCTTCTCAGATATTGTTTTACCCATTTTTAGCGAAATACCCCTCCATCCTGTCCATGCCCTTCTTTATCGTATCCATACCTGTCGCAAAGCTGAGTCTGATGAAATTATCCGCGCCGAAAGGCTCACCGGGTATAGTCACCACATTAACGTCTTCCAAGAGCGCTTTAGCCACCGCAACCGAACCTTTTCCGGTCTTGGATATGTCACAGAATAGATAGAATGCGCCCTTAGGATTAACGCATGACACATTCTTCATCGAACTAACCCTCTTCACCATATAATCGCGTCTCTTCTGATATTCGGCTCTCATGTCGCCGATAAAAGACTGCTCCTGGGTAAGCGCGGCCAGCGTAGCTTTCTGGCTGATGGAAGCGGGGTTAGAGGTAGCGTGACTCTGCATATTGCCTATAGCTTTCATGACATCCTGTGGTCCGGCAGCGTAGCCTATGCGCCAGCCTGTCATAGAATAGCTTTTGGACACACCGTTAATCGTAATAGTCCATTCGTATATCTCCTTGCCGAGCGAAGCGATCGATATATGCTTATTATCGTCATATATAAGTTTCTCATATATCTCATCACTTATAACGAAGAACTTATGCTTAACGGCGATCTTCGCTATCATAGCTAATTCATCCCGGTCATAAACACAACCGGTAGGATTTGAAGGGCTGTTCAGCACAAGGCACTTCGTTCTGGGTGAGATCTTAGCCAATATATCCTTCTCGGTTAATTTAAAATCGTTGGACGAGCCGGTCTCTATGAATACAGGCTTTGCCTCAGCCATAGATACCATTGCAGGATAGCTCAACCAATAGGGCGATGGTATCAAGACCTCATCACCTGAATCGCATATGGCCTGAAAGACGTTGTATAATGAATGTTTTGCCCCATTCGATACCACTATCTGGCCGGCCGGGTAATCCAAACCATTATCATTCTTAAATTTAAGAGCTATGGCTTCTCTGAGTTCAAGCATGCCGCTTGACGGGGTATATTTCGTAAAACCTTCATTAATGGCTTTGATCGCGGCTTGCTTGATATGCAGCGGGGTATCAAAATCCGGTTCACCCGCGGCGAAACTGACAACATCTATCCCTTCCTTAGCCATCTTCTTGGCTTTGGAAGTTATCTCCAACGTCACCGACTCATCTATTCCCGACGCTCTTTTTGCTATTCTCATGATAGCCTCCGATAATATATTTTATCTATTATAATATATATATAACAAATCTCAAGCGGAAATTTTTATATTGCTGTAGAGTTTTAGACTAAAAAAAGCCCCCTAATCGGCTGGAAATATTAGGGGGCTTTTGTTATAGCAATCTAAACTACCTATCGCCTCGCTTGCGGAAGAGCCCTCTTAAATTCTTCATAAAACCCTTCTGTCCGGCGATCTTTCTCTCTTCACTCTTTGCTTTTTCGTTTCTCTTCTCTTCATCAAGGCTGGGCTTAGACTTAGGTATATGCTTTATATTCTGCTCGTCGGCTTTTATATCGTCCTTTTCCGAGGTCTTCTTAGTCTCGGACTGCGCCTCTTTCTTGGCAGATTTCTTAGCCTCTGCCGAGGCCTCGGCCGCCTTAGCCTTCTTCTTCGTTACCTTTTCAGTTATCTTCCTGTCTGTTAGCTCCAGAATAGCCATTTGAGCGCCGTCACCGCGCCTGAAACCGAGCTGTAT
>CAZHIO010000217.1:0-2797 GCA_964532615.1 uncultured Planctomycetia bacterium | reverse complement strand
CGGGAGGTAGAGATCAGATGGCCGATCCGCTGGGAAAGTCTATCCGGTTTATCGCGAAATATCCCGGCGCCATAATCGCCAAGACAAAGATAACCCCGGATCAACTGACGCTTATCGGGTTTCTCTTCAACTGCATCGTCGCGTATTTCATAGCTGTAGGCAGATTCGGTTTTATAATGACCGGCGTCCTCATATGGATAGCCGGTTTTTTTGACGCTCTCGACGGAAGCGTGGCGAGGATAACCGGGCGGGTTACCGTATTCGGTAATTTTATAGATTCGGTCATAGACCGTTATTCCGATTCGGCGATCTATTTCGGCATCCTGGCGCATTTCTTGCGGTCAGGAAAGACGGAATACGTCTTATTAGCGGCCATAGCGATAATAGGTTCTATGGCGATAAGCTACACCAGGGCAAAGGCGGAAAGCTTAGGATTGAAATGCGAAGTCGGCATGATGCCCCGGACCGTAAGGATAATAATTCTCGGCGGCAGTTTCTGCGCGGGAGAGGTTTTCTGGGGCCTATTGATAATAGCCGTCTTTTCTCATCTAACCGTGCTTCAAAGAATATTATATGTCCGCTCCGATCTCCGTAAATAAGCCATGCTAAAATTTATCTTCTCCTGCCTTTGGTATTTACTGCCGGCCGCGCTTGGCAATCATAACGCTTCATTGGGCAATAGAATATGGTTGCCCGGGGTTGTAAAAAATGCGCTCCAGAAAATAGCCGTCCCTGTGGACTTCGGGGTTAAATGGCGCGGAAGAGAGATATTCGGTAAGAATAAGACATGGAGAGGGCTCCTGGTCGGTGCGGTGACAGGCATAGTCGTGGCGGGAGTTCAGGCGCTCTTATTTTTAAAAGTAGATTTTTTCAGAGAGAACACCTTAATTGATTACGCAAACGTTAACTTCATCATAATAGGATCTCTGATGGGCGGAGGAGCTCTTATCGGAGACCTGATAAAGAGTTTCATAAAAAGAGCGCTCAATAAACCTTCCGGAAAGCCGTGGTTTCCATGGGATCAACTTGATTGGATAATGGGCGCTATGTTATTCAGCTCATTAGCCTATGTCCCGGCCGCTAAAACGGTCATAGTGACCGCGATATTATACGTAGGCGTTCATCTCTGCTCCGATCGCGTGGTCTACCGTATGGGCATAAAAAAGAGAGAGGAAGTGAATTGAGCGGGATCCTCAGATCTCTTCACAGTATCGTATTCTGGTTTTTAGTGATAGTGTACACATCCTGCATACACGCATCATGCCGGTTAGCGACCCTGTTTGTAAGGGATGAAGACGCCAAAGAGGAAGTTTTCCGGAAAGGCAGCAGGCTCTGGGGCTCCCTTCTGACAGACGCAGCGCTTTTAAATATAAAAGTATCCGGCCTTGAAAATATTCCCGAAGATACGAACGTCATATTTACTCCGAACCATCAGAGTTATCTGGATGTCTTCATCATGCTTAAGTATCTGCGGACTCCATTCAGATTTGTTATAATGAGGGATCTCTTTAAAGTGCCGGTCCTCGGGCCCCATATAACCAGATCCGGTTTTCTATCCCTGGACCGCAAGGATAGAAAAGGAGCGATTAAAACGATCCATCTCATCATCGAGATGCTGCGGAAGGGAGAATCCTTTCTGATATTTCCGGAAGGAATGCTTACGCAGGACGGTAATGTGGGGGCGTTTGGCAGGGGAACATCGATGATAATACAGCGCAGCGGAAAGCCCGTCGTGCCCATATCTATAGACGGAACTTTTAATGTTTTGCCGAAAGGCGCCTGGAGCTTAAGCCGCGGAGAAGTCAAAATAAAGATCGGTAAGCCGATCCGTTTTGGAGAGCATCACGGAGAGATAAGCAAAGAGAGCTCCATTAAGATAGGCGATGAACTGAGAGATATAGTCGTCGACCTTAAAGGATAATAGTTTAGCGCAAAGAAGCTTGCCCGATGTAGGGGAGGTTTAAACCTCCCCTACATCGGGCGTCGGATTGCTTCTTTTGACTAAACTATTACCTTAAAGGATAAAGGCTAAGAATATACTATGCTGAAAAAAGTCATAAGGGTCATGCACTCAACGGTATGGTGGGTGGACTGGATCCTGATAATGCTGTTGGGCCTCGTATTCGATTCCGTGATATGGCCCGGCAACAGAGAGATGTACAGAAATAGCGAGCGTTTCTGGGCCTGGTCGCTTATGAGCCTGGGTGGAATAAAATTAAATATCAAAGGCAGGGAAAACCTGCCCAAGGGCGAGACCGTCGTATATATGGCCAATCATCAGAGCGATCTGGACTGGCCGATAATATTTATGGCGATCCCGGGGCAGTATCTATTCCTCGCGAAGAAAGAGTTATTCGATGTGCCGGTATTCGGCACATATATGAGGCTTCAAAGATATATACCCATAGAAAGAGAGAAGATCAGAAAATCGATGAGGACCTATAAGATGATAACGGATCTCATAAGATCCGGTAATTCAATCGTCATATATCCGGAAGGCACGCGCTCTTATAGCAAGGATCTGCAGAAATTCAAGTCTTTCAGTTTCGCTTTTCTGCGGGAGGTGAAGGTAAGAGTCGTTCCGGTAACCATCGACGGTAGTATAGATATTCAGAAAAAAGGCAGCAGGCTCATCAGCCCCGGGAAAGTGGAAGTCAATATCCTGCCGCCCATCGGTTTTGACGATATCCACCATCTTGAAAATAAGGAATTTTGCGCTCTCGCTTCGAAGCGGGTACGCAGCGCCCTTTTGGGCGTATTAGACAAGAGCCCGGCTGCGCAGCGATCCGAAAAACCG
>CAZHIO010000216.1:0-2807 GCA_964532615.1 uncultured Planctomycetia bacterium | reverse complement strand
CGCGCGGTAGAACGTGCCTACCATGGGGGATTTAATTTCAACCGTGTTGCTCTTCTCGGTTTTTTCGGCCGGAGCGGCAGGTTTTCCGCCCTGCGCTGTCGCCTGAGGCGTCGGCAGGAATTCGACGGCCCGCTCTATGCCGCCGGAACCTTTTCTTAATTTTATCCTTACGCCTTCTTTTTCGATCTCAAGCTCCGTAAGGTTATTCTCATTCATCAGATTGATCATGTCCTTGATCTCTTTAATGTACATCTTCAACCTCCGTAGTAAAATTTGTGAAAGTTAACAGATCTAAACAGTAATGACTTCGCATCCTTTATCCGTGACTAACACCATATCCTCTATACGCACTCCTCCGAATTTTGGGACATATATCGCGGGCTCTATTGTGAATACCATTCCCGGCAACGCGCAGCTATCGTTTGCGCAAGAAACGGTCGGCATCTCATGCACGCCCATACCTATGCCGTGGCCAAGAGAATGTCCGAAATACCCGCCGAAACCCTCATCCTTAATATAAGTACGGCCCGCAGCGTCTATATCGCAGATCTTTACTCCGGGGCGTATCATATCGATAGCTTTATCATGGGCGCCCTTAACGACGCCGTATATGCGCTTATACTTATCTTTCACTCGGCCGAGAGTGATCATTCTTGTGCAATCAGAGCAGTAACCGTTGAGCTTGGCGCCGATATCGATCATAACGAAACTGTTATTCTTTATCTTCAGTTCCGTAGGCCTGGCGTGGGGCTTCGACGCGTTCTCCGCGGAAGCTATTATAGGGTCGAACGCAGCCCTGGCGCCGTTATTTATATACTCGATCTCCGCTTTTGCGGCCAGAGAGCTCTCTGTGGCTCCGGGGAGTATCGCTCCGACGATATGATCGAAAATCTTTTTATTTAGCTTTATGGAATCTCTTATAAGCGATATCTCGGAATCGTCTTTTATAGACCTGAGGCCCTCAATGATCTCCTTGCACGGTATGATTTTAGCGTTCTTTAAAAGCTTGTCGAACCTGCTGGCCACGCCATACGGGAGGTTCATTGACTCAAAGCCTACCTTCTTTAGCCGGTTCTTTCTGATGATGCCGGATAAGGTATCGTACGTGGAGACCTCTACAAGGTTTATAGAAAACCCTCTCAAGGAGCTCTCGGCCTCTTCGATATAACGCGAATCCGTTATAAAAAAGTTATCATCTATCGTGATCAAAATGATAGAGTCATGCCCGGAAAATCCGCTTAAATATTCGACGTTGGTATGGTCCGTGACAAGCATCGAATCGAGAGAGTTCTTCCGTAAAACATCTTTTAAAAGAGCGATCCTTCTATGGTGATGCGCGTTCGTCATCACTTATCCAACAATCCTATAACCGCTTCGAGTCCGAGCGTATAGCTCATCTTTCCGAACCCGGATATCTGTCCTTTAGCCACAGCCGCTATAACCGATGTGCGGCGGAACTCCTCCCTGTTGTAAATATTTGAGAGGTGAACTTCAACGGCGGGTATCTTCACCGCGCTGATAGCGTCTCTTATGGCTATGCTCGTATGAGTGTAAGCGGCGGGATTGATCAGGATGGCGTCGCACTTAACGCCCGCTTTGCCTATCGCCTCGACGATATCGCCTTCATGGTTGGACTGCATTATATCAAGCGATACCTTTTTCGCTTTGGCTATCTTCTTAAGCTCGTCATTTATCTCGTCTATGGTGACGCTTCCGTATACGTCGATTTCACGGGAACCCAACAGGTTTAAATTAGGGCCGTGAATCACAAGGATATTTTTCATCTTTAACCTCTTATTATTTTGAATTCGGAACTTCGGCTTCATCGATCAGCATTATCGGTATATCGTCTTTTATTGGATACCGGCGTCCGCATTTAAGACAGACTATCTTCTGATCATCCAGCTTAACGTCTGACTTGCATGCCGGACACGCCAGAATGTCCAATAGTTCTTTGTCTATCATAGGTTTTCCCCCTCTATTTCAATCTCCTTCAACTTCATTTTAAATTGCGGACTGAGAGCGTATATTAATCCGCCGATGACGCTTGTAAGGAGAAGTATGATTATCATAAGGATACTGATAGCCAAAGCATTCTCTTTGCCTATAAGCGGGCCAAAAAGCACAACGATCGAACCTTCACGGACGCCCAGACCGTTGATTGAAGGCAACAAACTTATTATACCTACTATAGGCATCTTGATCAGCAGATCTAATGCGGGTATACGTGAGCCGATGCTTAATGCGAGAATTCCATAACAGATGAAGAAGCAGAGCTGGCTAACTACCGATATGGCCAGTGTCATTATCATTAAACCCGAGTGATCGCGATATTTGTTTATGGTTATATAAACGCTCTTCAGCTGTCTTTCGATAGGTTTAAAAAAGACCATTAGCGATGAGAATCTCGCGGCAAAATTCTTATTCACTAAAAACAATATCAAAAGTACCGAAGCCGCGGTTATCGCGTATATGGTAACGGCAAGGCGATTATCTATAATTTCGGCGCCTGCGAATATAAGGGCTATAAAAGCCATGAATATCATGGTGACTAAGCCCACAAACCTGTCTACAAATACGGATGAGTATGAGCCCGCGGTATCGCCGCTATTCTTCGAAAGGTAATGAGCCTTCACCACATCCCCCCCGATGGCTGTCGGCAGAAAGTTGTTAAAGAAATAACCTATGAAAGTCAGCGATAACGCTTCGCTGAATTTTATCTTTATGCCCTGCGCCCCTATTATGATCTTCACCCTGAAGCTCGCCATGAAGACTGCGAGTATGAATAGGATGAAGGCTAAGGCCAT
>CAZHIO010000215.1:0-2818 GCA_964532615.1 uncultured Planctomycetia bacterium | reverse complement strand
AAGCGCTGGGCGATAAATATGCGCAAGAACGGCTCATGGGGACGATCGCGACGTCCGTGATAGCGATCATGAATGGCGCGAATATATTAAGGGTACATGACGCTAAAGAGACTGTAAGCGCCGCCCGTATAACCGATTATGTTTTGGAATCCGGAGTTAATTAATGGGAATATTTTCAGACTGGAAGATAGTTCTTGAGATATCCATTCTGTGGTATGTCATATATATGGTGCTTCTCTTCGTCAAAGGGACGCATTCAGAACAGCTTTTAAAAGGGCTCCTCGTTATAGGAGCCATATTTTTTATCACCCAACAATTAGGATTAACCGCCATCAGCTGGGTCCTCGCAAGATTATTGCCAATATCGATAATCGCGCTTTTGGTAATATTCCAGCCTGAGTTGCGGCGGGGGTTGGCTCAGATCGGACAATTGGGTATGCACCATGCAAACGTCGAACTGATAGACGAAATATCCGCCGCGTCCGCCAATATGTCGAGACGTAAGATCGGAGCGCTCATAGTCATAGAAAGAGAGATAGGCTTAAAAAGTTACATTGAGACCGGCACCCCCATAGATGCGCGCGTTAGTAACTATCTTCTTACATCGATATTTATGCCTCAATCGCCGCTGCATGACGGCGCGGTTGTAATACAGCATGGCAGGCTTATTGCCGCCGGATGCGTATTGCCGCTTCCTGAAGAAGATGCGGCTTTTCCGAAATCTCTCGGTATGCGTCACAGGGCGGCTGTCGGCGTCAGCGGCCAGACCGATGCCGTCTGTGTGGTTGTAAGCGAGGAGACAGGCGCCATGTCGGTAGCGCACGCCGGCAAATTAACTCATGAATATGATGAGGACGCTCTGGTGAAGATTCTCAAACAGCTTTTCCAAAGGCCTGCAAAGAAAAATATTCAGTTCAGATTTAAGCGGTCGTTTCATAAGCAGGCCAAGAAAACGGCATAAATCATGTTAAGATCGGTCAAAACTTTTTTCACTAAGAATATATGGCTGAAAGCGGGGGCGTTATTACTGGCACTCGCGCTCTGGTTTTACGTCGTGGATGAGCTCCATAAAGGAAGCGAAGAAGACCGCCTCTTCCTGAGCAGGATATTGCCGTCCGAAGGCTTGTCCGCAAAGAAGCTATCGATAAAGCCCATACTTTCGGGCGCGCCGATCAGAGGATATGCCGCGGATTATCGTAAAGCCTTAGTAGTGCCCGAATACTGTATAGTCGTAGGAACAAGAGAGCTTCTCTCCAAGATACGTTTTGCGTATACAACGCCGATAGATATCAGAGGCGCGGCAAAATCATTTACCAGAATGGTCCCGTTAAATCCTATCTCTCCCGGCATCTACATGGAAGATACGCAGGTCCAGGTCACAGTGAATGTGGAAAAGCAGTAGGCATGATAAAGCTCGGCGTTAATATAGATCACGTCGCCACTATCCGGGAGGCCAGAAAGACATTTGAGCCAAGCCCCGTCGAGGCCGCCATAGAATGCGTTAAATCCGGCTGCGATTCGATAGTCTGTCATTTGCGGGAAGACCGTCGTCATATAAGGGATTCAGACGTGACCGATCTGCGCGCGGTGATAGAAAATCTTAATCTTGAAATGTCGATCGCGAAAGAGATCGTGGATTTTGCATGCAAGGTTAGGCCGGATCAGGCGACGCTTGTTCCGGAAAAGAGAGAAGAAGTCACCACTGAAGGCGGACTGGACGTTAAACGCAACGAATCGTCTATTAAGCGCGTAGTTTCGAGATTACAGAATAGCGGCATTCCGGTCAGCCTGTTTATCAACCCTTCGCGGCAACAGATAGACGCGTCTGTCAGGGTGGGCGCGGGCATAATAGAGTTTCATACGGGCGAGTACGCGAATGCGGCAACTGCATCTGCAAGAAAAAAGCAACTTGAAATTATTAAACGTGCGGCGTCTTATGCGCTGTCGAAGAGCTTAAGAGTTAACGCCGGGCACGGATTAAATTACAGTAATGTAAAAGATATTGCGGCAATAGAGGGAATGAATGAGCTGAACATCGGGCATTCAATAATATCGCGTTCGGTCTTTACCGGGATCGGTGGCGCGGTGAAAGATATGATAAGGATAATCAGATGATAATAGGCATGGGCGTGGATATAATAGAGATATACCGGATGGGGGACGCGATCAAGAAATGGGGAGACTCTTTCCTGACGAAGATATTTACGCAAAAAGAGATCGAATATTCCGCTTCCAGGCGTTTTTCGCATCAGCATTTTGCAGCCAGGTTTGCGGCTAAAGAGGCGGTAGTTAAGGCATTCGGCCAGCCTAATAAACATCCGATCAAATGGACCGAGATAGAGGTGCTGAATGACAAAGAAGGAAAGCCTGTTATAGAATTTCATGATGATGCCCTCAAGCTTAAGAAGAAAAAGGGCGTTGATGACGTAGTGGTAAGCATGTCGCATTCGGATAATTACGCGATAGCTAATGTGATACTTACAAAGAGATCAAAATGAATATAGATGAAGCGATAGCCTCTTTTCCGAAAAGATCGGCTGACTCTCATAAGGGCGATTTCGGGCATCTTCTTGTGATAGCCGGCTCATCCGGATACACCGGAGCCGCGTATTTAACGTCTCAGGCCGCCGTGCTTTCGGGCAGCGGATTGGTCACTTTGGCGGTCGGTAGAAGCATATATCCGATAATGGCGGCTAAGCTTACGGAAGTTATGGTGCGTCAGTTCTTCGAGACCAGAGACTGGTCATTGGGATTGATGGCAGAAAAGGAGCTCGTAAGCTTTATCGATAAGACGAATGCCGTTGCTATCGGTCCGGGC
>CAZHIO010000214.1:0-2821 GCA_964532615.1 uncultured Planctomycetia bacterium | reverse complement strand
TATTTTTAGAAATCCTACCTACCATAAAATGAGTGATACCTGGGATACGCTGGATTATATATCCATGTCTCATGTTATAAAGGGTTTTTATTTTGTCCTGATGGAAATAACCGGAGGATATATTTTATGATAAAAGCTTCAGAAGACGTATTGAAGATCGACGCAAGAGAGGCCGCGCAAGGCATAGAAAAGTATATACGCAATGCTGTGGATGAAAGCGGGGTAAAAGGTGTTATGCTCGGGCTTAGCGGGGGATTGGATTCAGCCGTAGTAGCTCCTCTGGCTGTGCGTGCGCTCGGAAAAGATAACGTACACGTCTATTTTGTGAATTCCAAGGAGTGCGATAAAGATTCCGAAAATATGGCACGTCTGGTGGCTGATTGGCTTGGTTTAAAGCTGAATATTGAGAGCGTTGAAGAGGTGATGCGTAAAAAAGAAGAGAGCGCATCATTTTTTAAATGTTTGAGCAATTTGCCTCCTTTTATGATCCGCGCTCTCGAGAGTTTATATTATATTGTCATGGGAGAAACGGTATACATGACAGCTTTGAGAAAAAATGAATTTAAAAAAAGAAGCTTAAAAAAATGGCTATATGAGCATATGATCAAAGATATTGAAAGCATGTTTGATGACGTCTCCATTGAGCGAAGAAGATTACTTGAAAAAATAGGTAAAAGAGAAAATCTGCTTCTTATAGGAGCCGGTAACGGATCTGAAACCGCGACGGGCTGGTTCAATATCGGAGGACTGGACGACATGCCGTATTCGCCTATTAACGGCCTTTACAAAACTCAAGTCAGACAGCTTGCGGCATATTTAGAAGTTCCTATCGCAATAAGAAACCGAAAACCGATTCCGGACGGTCTAAAAGGAGTTACCGATGCATCGGTACTGAGCATGGGTTATGAGAAGGTTGATATAATCCTTTACGGTATAGAACATAAACTGCAGGATGAAGAAATTATGAAGTACGGGCCTACAAAAAAAGAGATAGAAAGGATGCGTAAGATAAGCAGCCTTTCAGAATGGAAGCGAGCCTCAGGAAGGGGCAGTAATCAGATTAATGCGTAATGCGGCCCCGGATTTAACTAACGCCATATCAAAAGACGAGATAAACGCCCTGCCGCGCATGTCGTACGCCGGCCATGTACATGTGGTGGATTCGGACGCGAAGATGCATGCGGCCGTGCAAGCTCTTAGCGGTGAGGAGGTCCTCGGTTTTGATACTGAGACGAGGCCCGCCTTTAAAGCGGGCGAATCTTATCCGCCCGCCCTCGTTCAGCTTGCCGCAAGCGGAAGCGTATATATATTCCAGCTGCGGTATATAACGTCTTACGGACCGCTTGCCGGCATCCTGGCCGATAAGCACGTGCTGAAGGCAGGCATCGCGGTGCGTGATGATATAATCAAACTGGGTACGGTATCTGCTTTTAAACCATCGGGGTTTATCGAACTGGCTGAGATGAGTTCGAGGCTCGGAATAAAGAACGCGGGACTGCGCGGTCTGGCCGCGCTCCTCTTCGGATTCAAGATATCCAAGCACGCGAAGATCTCCCGTTGGGATACTCCGAAACTTACGCACGAACAGATAGTGTACGCGGCTACCGATGCGTGGATATGCAGGGAGATATATTTCGAGCTGAAGGCAATGTTGTGCGGAAAGAAACGCAGATGAACGGATCATATACTTATAAGCCGGTTAGATTTTTCCTGATCACAAATGTTATCATGTGGACGAGCTGGCTTATCGCCGCCTATCTTAGTTTCAAGCCAGGCGGCCGGTCAAGCGGATTAGTTTCTATGCTTGAACTCGTGGGATTATTTTCACCTTTAGTTATGGCCCTATGGATGATATTTACTTCAAAGAACACGGAGTTAAAGCAGAATTTTTATGACAGGCTATTAAATCTTAAATTGATCAAGCTGTGGACTATCCCGGCGATATTCCTTATCATGCCTGCGGTAATGGTTATTTCAGTGGCTCTATCCCATATATTCTTTAAGCAGCCTTTAAGCCAGCTTATGATCGTCAGGGGATCTCCTTTTGCCGCGGGGATTATTCCGGCGCAACTACTACTTATACTAGCTCCGGTGATCGAGGAAGTTGGCTGGAAAGGTTATGGTATGGAGAGCCTCCGCGGCAAGCGCACGTTTTTTGCGGCAACGCTTATCTTTGCCGCATTATGGGCCTTCTGGCACGGCCCCACATTTTTCGTGCACGACTATTATCAAAATATACTCATAAGGACGAATCTCTTATTTGCCTTCAACTTCATCGCGAGCTTTTTCCCCGCGACGATCATATTCAATTGGCTATGGTATAAGAACCGCGGCAGCATTGTAACGGCAATTCTCTGCCACGGCGTAATTGATTTTCAGGGAATGCTGCAGATGGGGCAGATCGCAAAATGTATAGAGACAGTAGTGTTGATCATTATCGCGGCGGTCATTGTCAGCTTCAATAAAAAGATCTTTTTTGCGGAATTTCCGGCACGGATCGGGGATTACGGCAAAGAAGGAGTGCCCGTTGGCTGATTACGCATTGGATCACTGCCGGCAAGGCGTCGGAAAAAGCATGGGATAGTGGGTAGAATGCCTAATCCCTTGACATGAAATAAGTTAAGCTGTAACGTACTATACGATGAGGAGTTTTTTAAAGGAGGAGCGGTGCGCGAATCGTCTCGTAAGCGAAAATGCATATTGACTTTTGCCAGGTCGTGGAATGGATTAGCCGCTACGCGGTGTCTCGGTAAACACGGCATACATGTCATCACGGGTGATATCGACGCTGTCGCAGCCGCCAATTTTTCGCGCTACTCCA
>CAZHIO010000213.1:0-2822 GCA_964532615.1 uncultured Planctomycetia bacterium | reverse complement strand
ACAAATCAAAAGCGGAATTAAAGGCCATGTGACATACAGGTTTTGAAAAATAAGCTGTTTAATGGTATGGTAGTGGATGATAACGGAGGTCCTGGATGAAAAGATATCCGGCTTTGATTATGACTATTGCCTTCACATTAGCGGCGCAGAGCGCATATTGCCAGACGGAATACGCCGATCCGGAAAAAGAGGATATGGAGTATAAGGAGATATTAGCTCTTGAGAAACAGGAAGATCAGAGGATCATGCAGGAAGGAAAGCGTGATGAGGAAGAGCGAAACAGCATAGAGGAGAGGCAGTCAACCGACTTGATGTATGTTAAGGAGAAGGATAGAACGGGAGAGATGGAAAAGGAGAGAGGGTCGATCGAAGCGGATATGCTGGCTGAAGGAACGAATACGGGCGGCGAATGGAATGGCGGTGGATGGCACGGCGGCAGAGGAAATAAAAGATAAAAGGAGCTTATCAGATGAAGATCGTTGTTGCGGTGATAGCGGTATCGGTTTTGTTAAGCGGCTGCACCACTCCGGGTGATTATTGGAAGAAGGTAGTGGGGGTCTCTACGAAAGGCATAGAGGAGAGCAGGGCGGACGCGGTATCGAAGGTATTCGATTATGATTACAAGACATGTTACGATAAGACGGAAACCCTATTAAAGAAGATGCCGAAAGTATCGGTATTCGCTAAGACCAAAAGCATGATAGCGGTGTATGTAATAGACCCTAACACAACTCCCGTCGGAATATTTTTCAAAGAGATAGATGCCGGCCATACACAGGTTGATGTCGCTTCCGGAAGCACGCCTACCAGGGATTGGGTGGCAAAGAACGTATTTGCCGAGACGCTTCAGAAGCAGGAGACGGTCAAGGTCAATTTTTAGCTATTTTCCCAAACGGAGAGCGTATGCCGGTAGAGACTATTAATTGGAAGAATGGAAAGATAAGATTTATAGATCAGACGCTCTTGCCGGGAAAACTTAAGTTTGTAGAGTGCGATAACGTTGCGCGTTTATGGAAGGCGATAAAGCGTCTCGAGATACGCGGCGCGCCGGCCATAGGAATAGCGGGCGCGCTGGGAGTCCTTCTCGCGACAAATAATTGCAGATCACTCCGTTATGATATCTTTTTGCGTGATCTCCGTAAGAATATAAAATATCTCGCGTCGTCCAGGCCCACCGCCGTTAACTTGTTTTGGGCGCTGGCCAAGATGGAGCGCGTCGCGAAGTCAAACGCCGATAAAGATGTGGGCGCGATCAGAAAACTCCTACTAAAGGAGGCGTTGAGGATATTAGAGGACGATAAGAATAGCTGCAGATCTATGGCGCGTTACGGCTCGTCCCTGGTGAAGACCGGAGATACCATACTAACCCATTGCAACGCCGGCGGCCTGGCTACGGCGGACTATGGGACCGCGCTTGGCGTGTTATTCGAATCGAAGAGGCTCGGTAAAAAGATTAAAGTATATGCAGATGAGACCAGGCCGCTCCTACAGGGAGCGCGTTTGACAGCGTGGGAGCTTATGAACGAAGATATCGATACGACGCTCATATGCGATAACATGGCCGCGAGCCTTATGGCGAAGAGAAGAATAGACAAGATATTTGTCGGAGCGGACAGAATAGCATCTAACGGCGACACGGCTAATAAAATAGGCACCTACTCTCTGGCCGTCCTGGCTAAGTATCACGGAGTCCCTTTTTATGTTGTGGCTCCGGTGTCGACATTCGACTTTAAGATCAAGACGGGCCGCGACATACCGATCGAGGAACGCAGCGCGGATGAAGTGCGCACCATAATGGGCAGAGAGATCGCTCCCGGGAGCGTGAAAGTCTATAACCCCGCGTTTGACGTCACGCCGAACGGGTTGATCAGCGCGATAATCACCGAAAAAGGAATATTCAGAAAGCCCTACAGGGCCTCCCTGAAAAAATTGCGCAATCGCGATATTAGCATATGAAGATAAAAGATCTTGGCGAGATAGCCCTCATAGAACGCATCTCAAAAGGAATTACTGCGGATAAGAGCGTTATAAAAGGCATCGGAGACGACGCCGCGGTGATAGAGTGGCGCGACGGGAAGTATCTGCTCTATACTTGCGATATGCTTGTGGAGGGGATTCATTTCACGCTGCCGGGCGCAACGCCTTTCCGGATAGGCTGGAAGGCTATGGCGCGTAATCTAAGCGATATAGCGGCGATGGGCGGGATCGGGCGTTATGCGGTTGTTGCTATCGGCCTGCCTCCCGGCACGAGGGTGTCGTTTATAGATGGTATTTATAAGGGATTAAGAGCGGCATGCGGCAGGTTTAAGGTCAATATCGTCGGAGGCGATATATCGAGGTCCAAAAACATAGTCATAAACATATCGCTTATCGGTGAAGTAGAAAAAAAGAATCTCGTGGTGCGCTCCGGCGCAAAGCCCGGAGATCTTATATTGGTGACCGGGTCTATCGGCGGCTCGATAAAGCGCAAACATCTGAATTTCACTCCCAGAATAAAAGAATCGAGACAGCTTGTCAGCGGCTTCCGAATAAATTCCATGATAGATATTTCAGACGGCCTCGTTCTCGATCTTTTTCGTATAGTGAAGGCCAGCGGAGTAGGCGCCAGGATACATCAGAGCCTTATTCCCGTATCTCCTGAAGCCGTTTCTTTCGAGAGCGCTATTACGGATGGAGAGGATTTCGAACTCTTATTTACAATGAGCGTTAAAGAGGCGAGACGGTTCTTTAGAACCGCTCTGGCTAAGATGACTACGCCGGTCACGCTGATCGGAGAGATCACCCGTAAGAGGGACGGTTATATATTGGTTACAGAAGACGCA
>CAZHIO010000212.1:0-2824 GCA_964532615.1 uncultured Planctomycetia bacterium | reverse complement strand
ACTGGATTCGAGTAATAATCTGATGGACGCGGAAATAGAATTTCCGGACGGTACTATTAAGGCGATTAGCGCAGGTAAAGTTATAAATGTCATAAAGCCCGATGGCACCGTCGTAAATTATGATAACGACGGCCTTGTGGACTCGATTGCATATACAGACGGAAAGATAACCTTCTATTCGTATGATAAAGATGGGAGCGGTAATATTATCAGAACTGTTGCCGCTGGCGAAGAAGGGACTTGTTACTACGGCAGCTCTAATTTGATAGAGATGGTACAGAACAGATATGGCGAGTTGGTCGAATATGAGAATGGGATGATATCGACGATCACCGGATCCGATGGCGGCAAATTTATATTCGAAAGAAGATGCGATAACAATTTAACTTCAGCGCGCCCCGCGGCTTATATAGATAAGAACGGATATATCATCGAGTTTGATAATGCAGGGACGATCGTATCAATTACGTCACCTGAGGGCGCTAAGGCGGCGTATGATAATTCTGGCGATCTTCAGAGCGTTACGCAGAATGACATGTCAGTTACGCAGGATTCCGTAGAAGGACTTCGAAATTCGCTTGCTGCGGCAATTGCCGATCTGAATATCGCCTTAAATGCGAGAATAAGAGCGGAGGATGCCCTTGCCGGCGCTAAGGTCGAACTTGATGCGGCTGCGGTTGATGCCGTTAGGGCGTTTCAGGATTATAATAATGCGTATACAGGCCTTGCCTCAGCGGTCGCAGCCAGGCAGAGCGCCGAAACAGCGCTACCCGGTGAAGATAGCGGCGTGACATCGGCCTATACATATTCTCCGGGCAATTTAGAGATAAGCCAATATAGCATACTGTTGAATGAAAAATTCTTGCAATATAATTCGGCTGTCTGGTCAAAGCCCTCCGACGCCTACGTACAATACAATTCCGGTGAAGCGCTGCTTAAGGGGACCGGCAAAAATTATGCAGCCAATTTATATACTAAAAATATGTTCGATAGGTTGTATAATCCCCGGATCGGTTTTGAATTTAAAGTGGATTCCGTGAATAGTCAATTTACGGCGTCATACGAGAACGCGCTTACTGGAACCGGTTTCAGGCAGATCGCGTTCATCGCAACGGGCTCTTGCGTTAAAGTTCAGATTTACGACGGGACAGGTTACAGATCGGCGGCCACGCCTATTACTAATTTAAAATTAAATACTTATTACAGCGCGTCTTTTGAGATCTGCGGAGATTCGATCAAGGCGTATGTTTGGGAGAGGGGAACCGCGAAGCCAGCGCAAGAGGCATATCTATTTACAGGTCCGACATGGGACGGCAGGCTGAGATATTCCGCATATTCCGGAAAAGCCCGGGTGGATAACGTGAGGGTCGATTCTACCGTTCCGATGGTAAAACGGTATGATGACGATGGGCGTATCACATACCAGGATATGCTTGATGGCCTGGCAGTTTCTTATGTTTATGGGCAAAGTAATACGACTAAGACGACATTAGATAGTTTCGACAAACGTAGTTCGCTATGGGCGATGCCGGGAGCTTCGTACTATTCGATATCAGAAAGTAAGATCGCGTTAAAAGGTAATAATAGCAATACGAATGTTGGTTTTTATCAAAACTCCTATCAGGCGCGTTCCTCGAACCCCTCATATATGATAGATTTCCAGGTAGACAATGCGAATCCATACCTATATATGGGACTGGATGGATATTACGGAGGCAGTTATAGAAAGATCGCGCTGGTAGGGTATGCCGGTAAATTTGCCGTTCAGACTACCGTAGGAAGCAAAGTGACTACGGTGGCAGCGCCTATGCCTTTATATAAAATGAATACGCAATATACGGTGAAATTTGAAACTACATCAAGCGGTATCAATGTATATATCTGGGAGAAGTCGGCCGCTAAGCCGTATAACCCGTCGTATGTATTTAACAGCTCGGGATGGGATACAAGATTTTATACATGCCTGAAGACCGGCACGGCGATATTTGACAATTTTTCGAATATCCAAACGGTGAGCTCGCCTGATCCGGATATGATCGCGTATAATTTGATTAAAGCCATTCAGCATGAAGCCGCCGCAAAAAATATATTGTCATTGGCAAACACAGCGTATGCAAGCGCTATATCTCGGCAAGATAGGGCCGCTTTATTACTAAATGACGCGAACAAACAATCGGACATCGCGATATTGGAGGAAGGGGAGGCCGCCAATAGAAAGAAAATCGCGGAGGATGACTTATGGGTTGAAGAGAATGTAATGGCAAAATTCAGCAGCAGCTTATCGGGCTATGAAAACGGCGGCAGTGCGGCGGCCGTGGAGATCGTTAAAGCCAAAGATATCTTAAATAACAGGATCGGATTTTTAGAAGTTGTTTATGGCGGAGATAATTTAATAAAAGAGGTGAAGGATCTGAAAGGGAACCTGATTTCCTACGCAGATGGATTAGTGAACAGCGTATTGGGCATCTCAGGCGCTACCCGTTACGGATACTCTATCAGCGGCCTGAATAATATAGCCGACATAACGGTTGATCGGGACGGCATAAAAAGAATTTATGATAAATACGGCAATCTGGAAAGCATCAGCCTGGAAGACACCGCGAAGATAGTATATAAGAACGGTCAAATTAAAGAGATCCAAAAAGCGAACGGAACTATAATAAAAAATATGACATTCCGCGATAGCGGAGAGCTTGACGGAGCGCTGATATCGTATCCGGATGGCAGCATTGCTGTATATGAGGACACTGAGCTTCTGCGGATAGTCGCGGCGTCCGGAACCACCGATTACAGCGACGGCAAGATACGAACAGTAACGCTCTCA
>CAZHIO010000211.1:0-2844 GCA_964532615.1 uncultured Planctomycetia bacterium | reverse complement strand
AAAAAACCGGCTTCGGGATTAATGGCCCAAAGGCGCCCGTCGGGACCTACGTTAAGCCACGCTATGTCGTCGCCAAGCGTCCAGACTTTATATCCGGGCAGAGTGGACTCGAGCATGGCAAGGTTTGTCTTTCCGCACGCGCTCGGAAGAGCGGCTGCGATATAGGTTATCTTGCCTTCTGGGTCCTGAACACCGATGATCACCATATGTTCGGCGAGCCATCCTTCACGCTTACCTAACCATGAAGCTATTCTCAGGCTGAAACACTTCTTACCCAATAACGCGTTGCCGCCGTAACCTGATCCGATCGACCAGACTAAGTGCTCATCCGGAAAGTGCATTATGAATCTCTTCTCCGGATCAAAATCTCCTACAGAGTGTATGCCTTTCACAAAATCTTCTTTATCGCCTATCTTAGCTATGGCTTCTTTTGACATGCGGGTCATTATTCTCATCGAGACAGCCACGTACGATATGTCGGTGAGCTGAATGCATGCCTTGGCATAGGGCGACTTGGGATCGCCCATCATATAAGGAAGCACATACATCGTGCGGCCCTTCATACAACCGTCGGAGAGCTTCGTCATCTTCTCCTTGGCCTCTTTCGGATCCATCCAGTTATTGTTCGGTCCGGCAGTATCCTTATCAGGATGGCATACAAACGTAAGATGTTCCGTGCGGGCCACATCCGTGGGATGGCTCCTATGATAGTAACTATTAGGGAATGTCTTCTGGTTCAGTTCGCTGAATATGGGTGAGCCGGCGATCTTCTCTTCTTTCATGCCGATCTCTACCAGTCTACAGGCTTCCTCTTCGGAACCGTCACACCAGTATATCTTAGCGGGCTTGGTAAGCTTAGCTACTTCATCTACCCATCTCTCCAAAGGAGTCGGCATATGTCCCTCTCTTTTTAGCATTAATTATTTCTGCGGTTGTATAATGACTTTCATGGACTCTTTTGCTTCCGCGACGAGACCGAATCCCTTGCCGGTCTCCGTAAGTCCGAGTCGGTGCGTTATCATATCACAAACTTTTATCTTTTCAAGGCATATTTTATCTAACGCTTCGATGTGGTCCTTAGGGCTCCCCGCATATGAACTCATAACGGTGACTTCACTGCGCCAGAATATATCGTTAGCGGGAACCGGAAGCGTCGCGTCTTTCCCCGCGGCGGAGAATATGAGTACCGTGCCGCCGCGCTCTACCGACCTGAGCCCCTGTTCAAAAGCCCCCTGTGAGCCTGCGCAGATTATAACGAGATCGGCCAGATAACCGCCGTTAAGCTCCCTGAGCTTAGCGGGATTGTAGGCTTTAGCGTTAATAACGTGATCGGCTCCGGACTTTTTAGCGAAATTTAACCTGAACTCCGAAATATCCGTAGCCGCTATCAGCGCTGCGCCGGCGGCCCTGGCCGACTTAATGTGAAGTATCCCCGATATACCGCTGCCGATCATCAGCACCGTCTTATTTGCGGTAAAATTTGCATGCCGCTGGCCGCGCAGTACACAAGCAAGCGGCTCTATGAACGTGGCGTCCTCGAACGAAACTCTATCCCGAAGCAAAAAGACGCCCTTCTCGACATTTATTTTAGGGACCCTGACGTATTCGCAGAATCCTCCCGGATAAAAATTGGTCTTACGCAATGTCTCACATACCGTCTCGTGACCGCTCAGGCAATAACGGCAGCTGCCGCAAGGGACGTGATGCGCTACGACTACGCGGTCTCCCAATTTGAAGCGCTTAACGCCGCTGCCGATCTCTGCGACAACTCCGGCTATCTCGTGACCAAGGACAAGCGGTACGCGGCCAACCCTGTACCACTCCATTACATCGCTGCCGCATATACCGGAGGCCTCTATGCGAACCAGTATCTCCCCTTCACCGGCCGAAGGTTTAACCATATCCTCGATCCTGATATCATTGTTCGCATAGTACATCGCAACGCGCATCGTAAGGAACCTTTCATCTGCTTGCTAAAATATAACTATAATCCGACGCTACTCTTTAGCGGCCGGAAATGTAGTTTAAAAAATAGTGCCTATTTTGATTTTATTGCAATAATGGCTGAATCTTTTAGGGAAGCGTGCTTATTTGGATAGCTTCTCTTTTACGCGAGTCAGATAGTAACCGGTACGCGCATATTCAGGCGATATATTCCGGACTTGCTCAAATTTAGCCTGGGCTTCGGTATATTTTGCATCCCAATAAAGAGCTACCGCTTCTTTGTAAAGAACGGCGGCATCGTCACCGGCTGCGGGCGTATGAACCGCGATAGCGGTCGCTAAGACCGGAGGCGTGACAGCTTCTTCAATGGCCCTGGCCGGCTCTACGGGTTTTTCTGTCACAATCTTCTTTGCCATAGCGGCGGCCTCTTCGGCGGCTTTCTGATCGGCTGCTAACTTTGCTTTCGCGGCCTCTTCCGCACGCGCGGCGGCGGCTTCGTAGGCAGCTTTCTGATCGGCTGCTAACTTCGCTTTCGCGACGGCGGCTTCGGCTGCGTCTTCGGCGGCTTTCCGGTCGGCGGCCATCTTAGCTCTCGCGGCGGCGGTTTCTTTAGCGTTATCTACTGATACTGTATTTATAGATAATTTCTTCCTGGCTCTAACGGGGCTGCTCTTCTTGGTAAAATTTTTACGGACATTTGATTCTTGAGTTGAAATACTTTGTTTCGAATTTGTCGTGCTGGTTGCCTCCGTCCGTGCAGCCGTTTTTTCGGCGGCTCTCTTTGCTGCCGCTTCGACACGCACTTTTTCAGCGGCGGCTTTAGCCCTTTCGGCGGCCTCTCTGGCTGACTTACGCTCGGCCTCTTGCTTAGCTTTCGCAGCGGCGCGCTGGGCCTCTCTA
>CAZHIO010000210.1:0-2845 GCA_964532615.1 uncultured Planctomycetia bacterium | reverse complement strand
AAAGTAAGGGAGTGGACGTTGAAAGACATAGTAGCTGTAGTGCTGGCCGCGGGTCGAGGGACCAGGATGAAGTCGGAAATCCCAAAGGTCCTTCACACCATATTCGGCACGCCGATCATATCATACGTGCTGGATTCGCTCAAAGGCGCGGGAGTTACCGACATTATTACGGTAGCCGGATACGGCAGCGATCAACTGCGTAAAGCTATTGATACAAAGATCGTGATACAGGATAAGCTATTGGGTTCCGGCGACGCTGTCGCCCGCGCGAAAGATTTATTGGCCGGGCATAAAGGCGATGTCCTGGTCATATGCGGAGATACGCCGCTTGTCAGGAGCGAAACTATACGGGAGCTCATTAAGCGGCATGAGACTTCAGGCGCAAGCCTGACGCTGGCTACGGCCAAACTTAATAATCCTTCCGGATATGGAAGAATAATAAGGAATGCTTCAGGTGCGATAGAGAAGATAGTCGAAGATGTAAAAGCCCGGCTGTTTGAGGAAGTCGTAGAAGAGGTGAATGTAGGGACTTACTGTTTTAAAGCAAAAGATCTGTTCGACTCGCTTATTCTCGTTAAGCCCGACTCTCAGCAGAAAGAGTTTTTTCTTACCGATACGGTCGAGATATTGGCCAAAGCCGGGAAGAAGATAGAATCTGTCGAGATCGAGGACGTAGATCAGATGATAGGTATCAACTCACGAAAAGATCTCGCCGAAGCGACGCGCATAATAAAGAACAACATAATGGAAGAGATAATGCTTAGCGGCGTCACGATAGAGGACCCCGTCACTACCACCGTTTATCCAAACGTTAAGATCGGCCGGGATACGGTGATACATCCGAATACTTTTATCGGCCCTGATGTCGAGATAGGAGAGCGCTGCCACATAGGACCTTTTGCCAGATTGACCGCTAATGTTAAGGTGGGCTCCGATGTGATAGTCGGTAACTTTGTCGAGCTTGTCAGAACGACCATCGGCGACGGCTGCAGGGTAAAACACCATACATATCTCGGCGATGCTACGCTGGGGGGCAACGTGAACGTAGGCGCTGGCACCATAACGGCGAATTACGACGGAAAGAATAAGAATAAGACGGTTATAGGCGACAATGCCTTTATCGGCGTCGGGTCAGTCTTAATAGCTCCGATCGTTATCGGCAAAGAAGCTACGGTCGGCGCCGGATGCGTAGTATTGAGGGGACAGGATGTGCCCGCAGGAGAGACTGTGGTAGGCGTGCCTGCCAGGATATTGGAAAATCGATCAGGAAAAGGGAGAAGAGAATCAGATGAAGAACGGCCTACGGATATTCAGCGGTAATTCCAACAGGGACCTCGCGTTAAAGATATGCAAGTTTCTTAAGGTCGATCTGGGAGATGCGTCGGTAGATAAGTTTTCAGACGGAGAGATACGCATAAAGATCAATGAGAACGTGAGAGGCCATGACGTATTCGTGATACAGTCCACTTCGAATCCGTCCAATGATAATCTTATGGAGCTGCTCATAATGATCGACGCGCTTAAGAGAGCGTCCGCGCAGCGCATAACGGCGGTCCTTCCTTATTTCGGTTACGCAAGGCAGGATAGAAAAGACCAACCCAGAGTGCCGATAACCGCGAAGCTTGTGGCAAATGTTTTGACCGTAGCCGGCGCGGATAGAGTTCTGACGATAGATCTGCACGCCGGTCAGATCCAGGGCTTCTTCGACATACCGCTTGATCACTTGTACGCGTTTACGATATTCGCGGATTATATTAAAGAGCTGGAGCTTGATAAGAACCTTGTAATAGTCTCTCCCGATGTCGGAGGTATTAAGACCGCGAGAGCTTACGCGAAGAAGATGAACTGCGATCTCGCTATAGTCGATAAGAGGCGGATCAACGATAAGCAGGCCGAGGCTATGCATATAATGGGAGACGTCGAAGGCAAGAATGTCGTTATCATAGATGACATGGTTGCGACCGCGGGAAGCTTAGTAGAGGCGGTCGCCGCGCTCAAAAAGGCCGGTGCGCTCGAAGTCTACGCCAGCATAACGCATCCGGTGCTTTGCGGGCCGGCCGCAGAAAGATTGAGAAACTCGGAGATAAAAGAACTCGTGGTAACCGATACGATACCGATTCCGAAGGAGCATATGTTCCCGAGGATAAAAGTCCTCTCGGTCGCTTCTCTTCTCGGAGAAGCTATAATGAGGATCCATAATGAAAAATCCATCAGTGTGTTGTTCGATTAGACAAGGAGAGTGGGCGTAATATGGAAAAGATAATACTGAAAGCCAGTGTCAGGACCGGTACGGGAAAGACGGTCGCAAAGGATCTGAGGTCCAAGAGAATAGTTCCGGCTAATGTTTACAAAGGCGGCGAAGGGGCTATGAGCATACAGGTTCCTATTGACGGTCTTACGGATGCCCTGCAGACAAAAGCGGGCGAGAACGTCCTGATCACCCTTAAGGTAACGGGCGGCGATAGCGCGATAAAGGACAAGACCGTTCTTATCAAAGAGATCCAGAGGGAACCTATGAGGGACGGTATCCTGCATGTAGATTTTAACGAGATATCGCTTACCGAGACCCTGAAGATCAATGTACCGCTATCATCTAAAGGAGATCCGGTCGGAGTGAAGATCGATGGTGGAATACTCGAGCATATTATGTGGGAACTTCAGGTAGAGTGTTTGCCGACCGATATACCCGAAAAGATAGTAGTCGACGTCTCTAATCTTAAATTGGGCGAGTCGCTGCATATCAAAGATATTCCCTCTCTGGAGGGCGTTAAGATCCTTAACGATCCCGAACTTATAGTGATGATAGTGAAAGCGCCTAAGGTAGAGGCTCCGAAGGAAGAGCTTG
>CAZHIO010000209.1:0-2874 GCA_964532615.1 uncultured Planctomycetia bacterium | reverse complement strand
CTTCTTCCATATTTATAATAAGCCGCGCACGTGCCTTCGGCCGAAACCATACATGAGCCTACCGGACTATCAGGATTACAGGCTTTTCCGAAGAGCTTGCACTCTACCGGAGTCTTTATGCCTCTCAACACGCTTCCACATATGCACGCTCTATTCTCGCGCGGGGAGGCGACCTTTACCTTGAACTTCAGCGAAGCGTCAAAATCGGAAAATTCTCTCCTTATCTTCAGCCCGCTATTCTTCACTTCGCCTAAGCCGCGCCATGTCGAAGATGACGCTTCAAAGACACGTTCGGTAATTTTACGCGCAAGAGCGTTCCCGGAGGAGCCGACTATTCTCCTGTACTGGACTTCCACCTTCGGCCTCTTCTGAACTAAAAGCATGAGTATCGCCTGCATTATATCTACCGGTTCAAACCCTGCCACTACGCATCCTGTTCTGTGCCTGTTCGCGATGAATTCATATGGCCGAACGCCCGTTATCGCGCTCACGTGGCCCGGAAGTCAAAATCCGTCGATACCGATATCGCCGCGCGCAAGAAGAGCCTCGAGGGCTCCCGGCCTCGTCTTGCCGGCGGAGAGTACCGAATAATTACAAACCGCGCGTTTCCTGGCGCTTATCACTGACGCCGCAACGGTCGGAATGGTCGTCTCGAAACCGACCCCAAGAAATACAACTTCCTTGCCCGGATTTCTGCGGGCAATATCTAGCGCATCGTCCGTAGAGTATACCACCCTGATGTTCTTTCCGTCCGCTCTCTCTTTCTCAAGGCTCGATCGCGAGCCCGGCACGCGCAGCATATCGCCGAAAGTAGTGATTATCACATTCGGTAGACGCGCTATCGATACGGCGCGGTCGATATATTCTACCGGAGTGACGCAGACCGGACAGCCCGGCCCGGATATCAATTTTATATTATCGCTTAAAAGAGACCTCAAACCAAATCTGAATATAGCCATAGTATGAGTGCCGCATACTTCCATGAACTTGTATTCACGTTTTACGCCTGCGGCAACGCGTATACGGGCGGCCAATCTATTTATCAGAGAACTGTCTCTGAATTCATCGATATATCTCATCTCTTCTCCGGCATCATAGGATTGAATCTATTCTTCGCGAATATATACCAGGCCCCGCACGATACGAATCCTTTTGATGTATCGACCCAATCGTAACCGCCGGTCTTATTCAGGGTATACGGCAGAGCCCTGGTTAGCTTACCCGAGATGATCCGGTCAAATAGCAGCGGGTCCATCTGATTTGCGTAAAAATATCCGCGCTCCGGATCGTCCATAGCGATAAACGCGCACGCCATCTGGAGCGTGCCATCGACCCAGATATTTTCCACTTCCGTATCGGGGCCGTGAAAAAAACCCATGATCTTACCGGCCTTATGATCAAGTACCTTCCTATATCTGAGATCGCGATCCGGAACTTTAAGCAGCTGGCGATAGTCTTTACCCATCGCCAGGACGCGCCATGTATAATTATCGAGAGCGAGACTATCCCCTTTTACATTCGAATCTATCCACTTCTTTATCTTCCCGGCGTAAGCATCCTCGCCGCATAGCTTCAAAGCTGCGTAACAATCGATATTCGCCTCCGGATGCCCGAAACCTTCATGAAGCTTCGTATCCGCTTTCCGCCACCCATGCTGTATATAACCTCCGTCACCCTCGTCCTTATAATAGAATATCAGCAGATCTTTAATGAGCTTTATCACCGTATCATACCTGTCGGAGGCATACTCTATTTCGTAATATTTATAGGCTATAAGAAGCCATGCCATATCGCCGATCCATCTGTCGGCGTCGCCCGGATTATGGTAAGCTTGCGTGCCGGGCTGATCGTTTAATACCACGAATTGATAGAACCCGCGCGCCTGTGCCTTATAAAAAAAATTCTGGAGCGAAATATCGTCGTTGTTTACCCTTGTGGCTTTAGCGTAGAAATCGAGTATCCTCTCCGCTCTCTCCCTCTCGCCTTTCAGTATAAACGCGATAGCGACAACGGCGTTATTGAAAGTCTGGGCTACATTGTCTTCCATCGACGGAACGAGCGCTTTATCCGCGGAGGAGGAATCCTGTATTCGCTTCAGATATTCAAGCACCAGAGGATCTTCCGGTATGAGTTTTTCATCACGGCGTTCTTTAAAACCTATACCGGAAAGCTCTCCGCAGGGATCTATCACCGGGCCGCCGCGGACAAAACTGGCCTCCTCGCCCGGCAATCCCGGGCCGATTCCGTCTATCTCTACGCTCCCCTTGCCCTTACCGGATATGGCCAATTCAAAAGTCACTATCTGTTCCAGCTTGTCGTTTCCTCCCCACCAGTGATCGGTATTTCCGGGGTAAAGAACTATTTTTTTCCATTCACCATATCTTCTTAACGGTACTTTCTTCCCGAAAATAGATCCGTCGGCATCTATAAATTTCATCTCAAGATCGTCACCGGATGACGCTCTTAACATGAATGTTATCGGCGTCTTCTCATTCACGCGGCCCACAACAACCTTCGACAGAACGACCCAGCCGGTTTGAGGTTTAAGAGTATAATCTATTTTTAAGGCTGTCGAACTCTTACCTCCGGGAGCGCTAACCGTAACCGAACAGCCCGTGTCGGCTGCGGACGACCACTGCGAAGCATCGTTCCATCGCTCTAACGGCTCAGCGCCGGCGTGCGGAAGCAAAAATAGCAATAGCAAAAATACCGATAACCCCGCAAGATCCATCCGCGCTTTCATATATTCAACCCTACAGCTCCCTGAGCATCTTTATGGTTTTTATGGCCTCTTCGGGTTTAACCTTCTCTATCGCGAACCCGGCGTGCAAAAGAACGTAATCTCCGATCTCCACACCTTTCAGCAGCATAAAA
>CAZHIO010000208.1:0-2882 GCA_964532615.1 uncultured Planctomycetia bacterium | reverse complement strand
TCCTATGAGATGCTGTATCTGCCCGCTTATTCCGCAGGCTATGTATAGCTTGGGACAAACCGTCTTCCCTGTCTGGCCAACCTGATGCGAATATGGCATCCATCCCGCATCGACAGCCGCTCTCGATGAACCGACAGCGCCGCCAAGGACTTTTGCAAGCTCTTTGATCATGGCGAAGTTTTCGGGAGATCCCAATCCGCGCCCGCCCGATACGATGATATCAGCCTCTGCCAGATTAACCGTCTCTTCGATCTCTTCCACTATGTCCAGAAGAGAGGTCCTCGAGCTAAGGATGTCGGCTGAGTATTTTTTTCTTATCACTTCCGCTTTATGGCCTTTGTGTATCTCGGCCTCTTTCATGACTTTATGACGAACAGTGGCCATCTGCGGCCTGTGGTTGGGAGTTATGATCGTAGCCATAATATTGCCTCCGAACGCCGGACGCGTCTGAAGCAGCAGCTTATCTTTTTCGCCGATATCCAGGCCTGTGCAATCCGCGGTAAGCCCCGCGTCTATCTTAATAGCGACTCTCGAAACGAGGCTTCTTCCTATTACGGTCGCTCCGCAAAGAATGATCTCCGGTTTATACTCTTCAGCCAGGCTAACTATAACCTTAGTATATGGATCGTCCTGGTAATTTTTGAGAGTCGGATCATCCACTATATATATCTTATCAGCGCCTCTGTGAGACAGCTCTTCTATCTTTGATTCTATATCGTGCCCGAGGATAACGGCGCACAATTTTACGCCCAGCTTCTTAGAGAGCTTCTTTCCTTCGCCCAGCAATTCAAAAGATATAGTCTGTATCACGCCCTTCTTCTGCTCGCAGAATACCCATACGTCCTTATAACTCGCCAGGTCCTTCGTCGCAGGGGCCGTGTCTTTCTGAAGCTCTATGGCGTTAAATTTACAGACGCTCACGCACGCTCCGCATAGTGTGCACTTAGCCATATCTATGACCGCTTTTTTGTTAGCCATCGATATGGCGCCGAACGGACAGCTCCGGACGCATAAGGTACATCCTGTGCATTTGGGTAGTATTATCTGAATAGAGGCGGGCATATTATATTATCGTATCCTTTAATAGCGCGGCTAACTCCTGCGAGACTTCGACGGCGTCGCCCTTTATCATCTCTCCGCCTTTTCTCGGAGGCGGTGAAAATATCTTCACAACTCTGGTGGGTGAGCCGTCCAAGCCTATCGACTTGGGGTCAGCCTCTATATCTTCGGCGTTCCACTTGGTTATTTTGGCCGACTTCGCCCTCATCATTCCTTTTAGAGACGGCAGGCGAGGCGTATTTATCTCTTTCACTACGGTAAGCAGTGTAGGCAGAGGCGTCTCGACTATATCGTAGCCTTCTTCAGTCATGCGCTCGACTCTTGCTCTATTATCTTTGATCTCTTCTATCTTTTTTACATAGGTCACCTGCGGTATATCTAAATGTGTCGATATCCCGGGGCCTACCTGCGCAGTGTCACCATCCGATGCCTGCTTTCCGCAGAGGATAATATCAAACCCTTCTACTTTTCTTATGGCGCAGGATAGGGTATAGCTCGTAGCCCACGTATCCGAGCCGGCGAATTTCCGATCGCTCACGAGAATGCCATCGTCACAGCCGAGCGAAATGGCCTCTTTCAGCGCATTCTCGGCCTGGGGAGGGCCCATGGTGATAACAGTCACCTTGCCGCCGAAGCGCTCCTTAAGTCTGACGCCCTCCTCTATTGCATAGACGTCAAACGGATTAATAACGCTCTCTACGCCCTCGCGGATAAGGGTGTTCGTTACGGGGTCTATCTTAACATCCGTTGTATTGGGAACTTGTTTTATGCAGACGATTATGTTCATAGTAAATAAGTTACTCTGCCTTAATGCTCTCTTTAATCAGGTTCGCGGCTATTACGTTACGCTGGATCTGGTTGGTGCCCTCATAGATCTGAGTGATCTTTGCATCCCTCATATACTTTTCTACCGGGTAATCTCTCATGAAGCCATATCCGCCGAGGACCTGGACGGCATCTACGGTAACCTTCATCGCGGTATCGCTGGCGAATAACTTAGACATAGCGGACTCTTTAGCGACCGATTTAGCCCCTGAGTCTACCATCCTTGCCGTAGCGTAAACGAGCGCTCTGGCCGCCTCTGTCTGAGTGGCCATATCCGCAAGAATATGTTGTATGGCCTGAAAGCTGGAGATCGGCTGACCAAACTGGATCCTTTTACGGGAATACGATATCGCTTCGTCGAGCGCGCCCTGAGCTATGCCTACCGCCTGAGCCGCGACTCCCGGACGCGAGCTGTCAAAAGTCTTCATAGCTACTATAAAACCCATGCCTTCTCGTGAAATAAGATTATCTTTATGCACTTTACAATCGGTGAATATGACTTCGCGCGTGGCCGAGGCGCGTATGCCGAGTTTCTTCTCTTTTAGCCCGAACTCCATGCCCTTAGTGCCTTTTTCAACTATAAAAGCGCTGGCGCCGCGGGCGCCTTTCGTCTTATCGGTCATAGCTATAACCGTGTAGATATCGGCTTCGCCGGCGTTTGTGATCCATTGTTTTGTGCCGTTCAAAACGTAGTAGTCGCCTTCTTTTCTGGCGGTGGTCTTGATCGATCCCGCGTCGGAGCCCGCTTCAGCTTCTGTAATACAGAACGCGGCGATCGTGCCCTTAGCTACTTTAGGAAGGTACTTCTGCTTCTGCTGGTCGTTTCCGTGAAGAAGTATCGGGAATGTTCCGAGCCCGGTGCCCGCGAACCCGAGCGCGATCGCTCCGCAAGCTTTGGAGAACTCCTCAGCGACAATACACATCTCGGTTATTCCTCCGCCGAGCCCGCCGTACTGCTCGGGAATATATACGCCGAAGAGATCGCTGTCGGCTATGAT
>CAZHIO010000207.1:0-2892 GCA_964532615.1 uncultured Planctomycetia bacterium | reverse complement strand
GCCGGTGTAGCGGGCTGCAGAATAAAAGGTATCCGCTTCCCGAAGCTTCTTATTATAGAGACCGTCTTCTTGATATCAGCAGCCGTTGTATTCGCCGTTACTACAGCCTTAACAAATACCATCTTTCTCAACGCTATCTTTAAAAATCTTTTATGCTCATTCCAGAATGCTCTTTCGCCGGTAGACGACGGAAGTTTAAAATCCATCGCTACTATATCGAGAAGGTCTATAATGTCTTCTAATTCATCCGGCAATGTTCCGTTGGTCTCTAAATACGACTTCATTCCGATCTTGCGGAGCAGCTTGAGAAAAACTCGCAAAAATCCCGCATAACATAAGGGCTCACCTCCGGTCAGTGATACCGAATGATGAAGACCTCTCTTTTTAGTAAGCGCTTCTATCTCGCCAATAAGCGCAACCGGCGCGTATCTCTTGCCGGATTCTCTATTAGACTCGTCGCAGTAATCGCACGATAGATTACACTCTTTAAAGCGCACAAATATCTGTTTCGCCCCAACGAATATTCCCTCACCCTGTATTGACGAGAATATCTCGGATATATCCGCAGATCTATTATTCATAAATCGGATCAACCAATCCCGCCTCCTTAAAACCTTTTGCCCTTAAGACGCACGAATCACATCTACCGCACGGTCGGCTTAGGCCTTTATAGCATGATCGGGTATCTTCGAGAGGCACGCCGAGCGAGCAGCCTAATTTTATTATCTCGGCTTTACTCTTCTTAATCAGCGGAAACTCAAGCCGTAGTTTATTCTCGAGGCCTCTCTTTGTACCTATTCTTACTACCTTATCGAACGCTTTCAGATAATCAAGCCTGCAATCGGGATAGCCGCTCGAGTCTTCGGTATGCGCGCCTATAAATATGGCCGAGGCCTCTATCGCTTCGGCATATGAAGCGGCTACGCTTAAGAACATAGTGTTTCTCGCCGGCACATAAGTCGACGGGATCCCGTGCGCCTTTATATAGACGGGGCTCCTTCCCGATGGAATGGCGATCTTCTTATCGAGTAAGCTTGAGCCTTTCCACGGAAGCTTGAACTTTACCGTTTGAAGATAAGCTCCGCAATCTCTTGCCAGCTTCCCGGCGAATTTTAGCTCGCTCTTATGCCTCTGCCCATAATCAAACGTTAAAGCATGACATTCATAACCCATCTTTCTGGCCAAATACATAGTAACGGCAGAATCCAGCCCGCCCGACAGAAGGATGACAGCCCTCTTCATTTAACCCCAAAAGAGCCCGTGTAAGTTGCGCATGAACTTTCATTCTCCCATACGGATATCGACTTGATCTTCGCACAGTTCTTCCTGATCTTGTCGTAGATCGACTTGGCTATATTCTCGGATGTGGGATTCGTAACTTTAAAGTCTTTAAGCTCGTTCAGATACGAATGATCCATATCCTCTATCGCGGACTTCACTATCGCCTTTGCGTCCTTAAAATCTATCGCCATCCCGTCTTTGTCGAGTTTTTTATACGCGAATACGGCCTCGATGGCCCAATTGTGGCCATGAAGACGTTCGCACTTGCCGCGGTAGTTGCGTAGATTATGGGCGGAACTGAAATTTGCTTTAACTTTTATCTCGTACAATGCGCACCTCTACTTGGAAATTATAATTGAGAAATCATAACAAATCATTCGGCTCTTTTGACGCAGGATATCTCTTTCTTTAAAAATCTTCTTGCCACCGCCATAAATCTGGACGGCTCGTCACTTACAAAGAAATTCTGCCTGCCTCTTCTCCGGGGTGAATTCAACAGGCCGGATGAGTCCAGTATAACTCTCGCCTCCTTAGCCACCTCTTTTGCTGAATCCACAAGCATGACGTTACGGCCCATAACATCCTGTATCACTTCTTTCAAGAGAGGATAATGCGTGCAACCCATTATCAGCGTATCGACCTTAAGGGCTTTTATAGGCGCCAGATATATCGACGCTATCTCGCGGGTAACCGGCTTCTTTAGCCATCCCTCTTCTACGAGCGGGACGAAGAGCGGACATCCCGCCGTCACAACTGAGGTTCTGGGATTTATCTTCCTTATGGCTTTCTCGTAAGCCCCCGAAGCTATGGTGGCGTTAGTCCCTATAACGCCTATTCGATTACTCCTGGTAACGCTCACAGCGCCTTTGGCGCCGGGCTCTATAACGCCTGTTATCGGAACACGAAAACATCTTTTAAGAAAATCCAGGCTGAGCGACGAAGCGGTATTGCATGCCACCAGCACAAGCTTCACGTTCTTCTCCATAAGAAATTCCACATTCTCGACTGAGAACTTGGTTATCGTCTCCCTGGATTTGGTGCCATAAGGAACGCGGGCGGTATCGCCGAAATATATTATATCTTCTCCGGGAAGCAGCTTCTCTATCTGCTGCACTACCGTAAGCCCTCCTACGCCTGAATCGAATATGCCTATCGGGCGCCTGTCAGACATTTGTGAAACCCTCCGTAGCTTCGTATCTTTTCTTATAGTTCAATATTCCCCGGACTATGGCATCCGCCAGCTTATCTAAAAATTCCGGATCCCTCAGCTTCAGTTCTTCATTCCTGTTCGATATGTAGCCGTTCTCGACCAACACCGACGGTATATGAGTATGCTTCAACACGTAAAATCTGGCCGTCTTCACTCCGTTATTCTTAAGCAGCCGGCTATCGGCAACAGATTTACATATAAAACCGGCGAGCTCATTCGATTCTTTGCGGTTCTCGGTAAGCGTCATATCCCATAACGTCTTATCGAGACGCTTGGAATGCTCGACATCAGCGTTATCACTCAGCTTCAATGACGAGTCCTCAAAAGCCTCCAGAGCTCTGGCATTATCGTCCGTAGCGTTGGAGAGATAGTAACATTCGAATCCCTGCGCAGCCCGAGAG
>CAZHIO010000206.1:0-2898 GCA_964532615.1 uncultured Planctomycetia bacterium | reverse complement strand
GCGAGAACCGGAATAGCTACTATCGAAAAACATTTTCTCGAGGGAAATTACAACGCCGTTATATCGGAATCGAGCGCTCTTATAGATTCCGGGCGTGGTAAAAAAGACGAGCTGTATTATCTTAAAGGCTTAAGCGAACTCAAGTCCAATAAATTCAGCGCCGCGAGAGATAGCTTTAACTATATAATATCGAAATGTTCGTGGAGCAAGAAAGTATTCGACGCGCACCTCGGCATAGGGGATTCGTATATGCTCGAAGGTAATAACCCGAAGGCGCTAAGCGCTTATAATGATATGGTGATCAAGTACGATAAGGACAAGAATATATCCATAGTATACGGACGGCTGAGCTTATGCCGTTCCAATCAGCAAAACCAGATAAAGCGAAGCCCCAATCCGACAAGCGCGGAGAAGGGGAGAATATCCGTGCAGGTGGGGTCTTTTAAGGATAAGAGGAATGCCGATAAGCTGGCGAAGAAACTTGCCGCGCGCGGATATGAAAGCCATGTTTCCATACCCGTATCTTCCGACGATAATTATTACAGGGTAAAAGTAGGTAGTTTTAATTCGAAACCCGAAGCGCAGAAACTCGAATCAAAGTTACGGTCGGATGGTTACAGGACCAAGGTCTGTACCGATAACGTATGCGAATAGATAAAATTCACAAGAGCGCAATAGTATTTGTAGTGGGTCCTACCGCTATAGGCAAGACAAGCCTCGCCGTAAAACTCGCCAAAAAAATAAAAGGTGAGATCATATCCTGCGACTCCATGCAGATCTACAAAGGCATGGATATATTAAGTCAGGCGCCTTCAAAGCGAGAGAAGAAGAGCGCAAGACATCACCTTGTAGGCATCCTCGATCCGGTAAAAGACTACAGCGTAGCGCATTTCCGTAAGAGGGCCGTGTCGGTTATAAGATCTATTATAAATAGAAAGAAAGTCCCCATAGTTGCCGGAGGCAGCGGCCTTTATATGAAGGCGCTGATAGACGGGCTCTTCCCATCGCCGCCAGGCGATATGAAATTCAGGAACAGGATGCAAAAATTCGCCTCTCGCTATGGTTCCAAGAGACTCCATGATC
The DNA here is from genome assembly GCA_964532615.1 of uncultured Planctomycetia bacterium. Classification (GTDB taxonomy): domain Bacteria; phylum Omnitrophota; class Gorgyraeia; order 2-01-FULL-45-10; family 2-01-FULL-45-10; genus CAIMPC01. The sequence continues at coordinate 1,815 of CAZHIO010000206.1, read as the reverse complement.
GGCTGCTTAAAATAGATCCCGGATCCGCGGGGAAAATACATCCCAATGACGTCAGGCGTATCATAAGAGCGCTCGAGATATTCGAAACGACTCATCGCACGATGACGGAGCTTAAGGAGTCGACCAAGGGGCTGAAAGATCATTACAATATAAAGGTATTCGGCCTGACGGCTCCCAGGGAGCGTATATATAACCGTATCGATTCAAGAGTAGATGAAATGTTTGCCTCCGGGGCTGTTCGTGAGGCTAAACGGCTCGGAAAGAAGAAACTCTCGCAGACGGCGTCGGCCGTTCTCGGCCTTAAAGAGATATCCGGTTACTTGAGAGGTGAATACGATATAGAGGACGCAAGAGATATGGTTAAGATGAATACCAGGCGTTTCGCGAAGCGCCAGCTGACATGGTTTCGATCGGATAAGAGGATACGATGGTTCGATATCACTAAAAAGACCGGGAAATATATCATTAAACAGATAGCGAAAGAGGTGCGATAGCATGGAACGAGCGGTCCTGGTTACGGTAGATCTCGGAAGGAGAGGATCATGGACGGCCGAAGAGAGATCGGCGGAACTCTCAGAGCTGGCCTCTTCAGCGCGCGCCAAGGTAGTGCATTGCGAGATAGTGCGAAGGCATGAAGTGAGCCCGGCATGCTTCATAGGCAGCGGAAAGGCGGAAGAGATCGCCAAGACCTGCTTAGCTCATAAAGCGAATATCGTTATATTCAATAATGATCTCACCGCTTCCCAGCAGAAGAATCTGGAGGCCATCATAGGCCTCAAAATAATCGATCGCACCCAGCTCATACTCGATATATTCGCCCGCCGCGCGCATTCCAACGAGGGCAAGCTTCAGGTGGAGCTCGCGCAGCTCAACTATATGCTGCCGCGGCTTATGGATAAGGGCCTCAATATGTCCAATCCCGGCGGAGGTATAGGCACCAGCGGCCCGGGTGAACAGAAACTGGAAGTAGACCGCCGCACCATAAAGGCGCGGGTCTCTAAACTCAGGAGAGAACTGGAGGACCTGGGAAGAAGGCGCAGTATGATGCGCGTTAAAAGATCGCGCCATTCGCTTGTCACTATCGCCATAGTCGGATATACCAATGTGGGCAAGTCGACCCTTATCAATTCTCTTACGGATTCCGATGTCATCGTCCGCGATAAGTTGTTCGCCACGCTGGACCCCACCATCAGAAAATTTGTGATGCCCAATAAGCAGAAGGTCCTGTTTATCGATACCGTAGGCTTTATAAAAGAGCTTCCGCATAATTTAGTCGAGGCGTTCAAGGCGACGCTTGAAGAGGTGAGCGAAGCGGACCTGGTACTTCATATCATAGATTCGAGTCACCCTAAAGCCATAGAACAGGCTGAAGCTGTATACGAAGTGTTGAAACAGATAGAAGCTATCGATAAGCCGACCATAACGGTATTAAATAAGATAGATAAGGTGGCAGACGATGCTATCATCGACGCTCTTAAGAAACATTTTGCCGGCGCCGTAGCTATATCCGCGCTGAAGCGGGAAGGGTTCGATCAGCTTATCGCTAAGATCCTCGAGCATCTGGAAGGAACTACCGCCGTCATTAACATCAAGATCCCCGCGTCGGACGTAAAGACGCTCAATATGATCCACAAGAACGGTTTCATCAGGAAACAGGAATATATCGGTGACGAGCTCTTCATAGAAGCCGAAGTCCCGCTCAGCCTCAAGGAATCCCTCGAAAAGCCCCGCTCCGTATAATATGTAAATATTTTGTGCCTAGCAAGGTGCCGAAAGTAAACGCCCCAAGGTGGGCACAAAATATTTACAAATCCG
>CAZHIO010000205.1:0-2910 GCA_964532615.1 uncultured Planctomycetia bacterium | reverse complement strand
ACCTTCTCGCAGGTCTCGGAGCTGTTCTCGGCCACTTTTACCGGGACTATCTTGTGATAGGCTTCATATAAACTCGGACGTATAAGATCGCTCATCCCGCTGTCGACTATGACGAACTTCTTCCTTGGGGTCCTCTTGGTGTATATAACGCGCGTTATAAGTACACCGCTGTTGCCGGATATGAATCTTCCGGGCTCGAGTATTATCTTAAGGCGCGACGCTTTCAGCATAGGCATCACTCTGGTCGCGAAGCCCTTAGCCGTCTGGGGATTCTCGATAGAATATATTATTCCCAATCCGCCGCCTATGTTAAAATATTCGACTTTTATCTTCCTGGCCTTCAGAAATTCCAGGATCTTCTTTATCGCGTCCTCAAACGGCCCGGAGTCGAGTATCTGCGACCCTATATGGACATGAACTCCGTTTATATTAAGATTGGGATATTTCCACCTCATATTGAATATCTTATGGACCGTATCGAAATCGAGCCCGAATTTACTCTCGCCTTTACCCGTAGCGATATAGCGGTGCGTCTTGGGAATAACGTCCGGATTTATCCTTATAGCTACATTCACCTTCTTATCAAGCTTCCCGGCGACAGCCTGGATCTCGTCGAGTTCGTCTTCCGACTCAACATTAAAGAATAATATTCCGTACTCTATCGCATCTCTGATCTCGTCGGTTCTCTTTCCCACTCCGGCATATACGACTTTCTTAGGATTGACTCCGGCCAACCGCGCGCGATATAGCTCTCCGCCGGATACGATATCCAGGCCCGCGCCGCTATTTACGAGGGTCTTGATTATCGCAAGGCTGGAATTGGATTTCATGGAGAAAGCTATCAGCGGATTGATAGATCTAAAGGCCGTCTTCAGTTTCTTGTAATGATCTACAAGCGTGCTATGGCTGTACAGGTAAAAAGGCGTATCTACCTTACCGGCTATATCCGCTACCCTGACATCTTCACAATACAACTCATTACATCTGAAGTTAAAATCATGCATTTATCGGGTTACTTTCTCTTTACGGATCTCTTGGCCTCTACGGATACTTTCGGATTAAAAAGCTTCAAGATCTCTTCCCTGTCAAATTTAGACGAGAACTTTTCAAGCTCCGTCCGGCTCATGCTCTTTATCTCAAGATTGTTATCTATCGAATATTTTATCAATTTGCCGACTATGGTATGCGCCGTTTTAAAAGGCACCTGCTTGTCGACAAGATAGTATACCAGGTCGGTTGCGTATAGCGACTCGTCCTCGAGATGCTCCTCGATCTTCGCCTTATTAAATTCAAGCGTCGCGATAAGCCCCGTCAGGATGCGAAGTTCGGAGATAACTATCTCTATGGAATTAAAGAGAGGCTCCTTATCGCACTGCATATCCCTGTTATAGGTAAGCGGCAGACCTTTCATCATCGCCAGAACGCTTACTAAATTTCCGTAAAGCCGTCCGGCGTTGCCTCTGATCAGTTCGAGCGAATCGGCATTCTTCTTATTAGGCATCAGCGAAGACCCCGTGCAGAAAGCCTCATCTATCTCGATATAGTCGAACTCCTTGGTAGACCATATTATAAGATCTTCGGAAAGTCTCGACAGATGCATACCGATTATGGCTATAGCGCTCAATATCTCTATCACAAAGTCTCTGTCGCTGACCGTATCGAGCGAATTTGCCGGGGCTTCTATCTTTATACCGGGCATAGCTACGCTGTAAAGGCCCGAGGCCACAGGCGTGCCGGCAAGCGCCCCTGATCCCATGGTAAGCTTTATATTGTCAGAGATCGCCTTGATCCTGCCGCTGTCTCTCTTCAACATCTCGACATACGCTTTAAGATAATCTTTCGCGTATACGGGCTGAGCGTGCTGCATGTGAGTGAAACCCGGCAGCACCATGCCTTTGTTCTTTTCGGCAAGCATCGCAAGCGCCTTCTGAAGCAGGCCGAGATCGGCCGTTATCTTGGCCAGTTCCTCCTTACAATACGCCTTAACGGCAAAGACTACCTGATCGTTTCTGGATCTCGCCGTATGCAGTTTGAGCGCAAGGTCTCCCGCGCTCTTCAGAAGTTTGTTCTGAATATCCGTATGTATATCCTCGCACCGATGGTCGTATTTATAAACGCCTCCGACAACACAGACATAGAGAGCGCCCAGCGCTTTCATAAGCTTAGCGGCCTCTTTCGATGTCAGGTATTTGGCTTTCTTTAAAATCCGGACATGAACCATCGAGCCAAATAGATCATACTTGGCCAGCTTGTGATCGTATTGGATCGACCGCGAAAACTCTTCTACAAGAGGATCGGTCTTCTTCGCGAATCTTCCACCCCATAGTTTTTTTGACATTCTCACTCTCCTGACAAATAAGTTATACCATGCCTTTATACAGACCTTTATAGGGCAAGCCCCACAGGTCCAGGAAACCTTTAGCCAGCGACTGATCGAATAGATCGCCTTCTTCGTAAGTAGCCAGAGCCTTTTTATATAGTGAGTTAGGGCTCTTTCTGCCTACTACCGAGCACGTGCCTTTATGAAGCTTCAGCCGTACCGTGCCGTTGACTTTCTTCTGCGTATGGTCTATGAATTTATCCAGCGCCTCTTTAAGCGGCGTATACCATAGCCCGTAATACGTAAGCTCCGCGTACTTAAGCGCTATGGCCGATTTAAAATGCGCCAGCTCCCTGTCCAACACCAGGCTCTCCAGCGCTTTGTGCGCCGAGAGTATGGCCCATCCGGCGGGAGCCTCATATATCTCCCTCGACTTTATACCCACAAGTCTGTTTTCGATCATATCGCTTCTTCCGACTCCGTGCTCGCCGGCTATCTTTGAAAGCTTCAAAATAAGCGCCACGCCGTTCATGGCTTTACCGTTAAGTTTCGTCGGCACGCCGTTTTTAAATTCTATCTCAACATACGCC
>CAZHIO010000204.1:0-2912 GCA_964532615.1 uncultured Planctomycetia bacterium | reverse complement strand
TTAACATTCTTAATGATATTCTCGATTATGCCGGGAATAGCTTTCACCTGCTTGGATGTGGTCTGATAAGTAACTCCGAGTTTAAACAGAGTTCTTCTCTTTTCCATTCTTTTGTAGTTACGAACTCTGGAATTCGTAAGATCGGTATTGGAAAATATCAGCTGTTCTCCGCTAAGACTGCGTATGCGGGTGGTCTTTATACCTATATGCTCAACGCTCCCCAGATAATCTCCGGTTATAATGAAATCTCCGATCTCAAACGGACGATCAAATAATATGGCGAAATAGCTGAATAAGTCCCCCAGGACCGATTGTGCGGCTAAAGCTACCGCCACACCTCCGATACCTAAGCCGGCAATGACCGCCGATATCTTAAATCCCAGATTGTCCAGAAAAAAGACTACGGCCAATCCCCAGATGGTTACCTTTACCACTACCAGGATCCCATCCAAACTGCGTTTTAAAGATGTATCTTCCCCTCTTTTAGATAAATAAACTTCAAACCCATGGTTTATCGAAGCTATAACAAAGCGTACAGCCGCTAAAGTCAAGACACCCACGGCAATAATATTAATGACTTTTCTGGATAAAGGATCTAAGGTTAATACGTCTATCCCCATATAAAAAACGCCAAAATAAGCTAACGGAACCCCTATCTTCTTAATTACTCTCACGATAAAGTCATCGAGAGTGGTGACCGTCTTTTCCGCCAACCTTTTTAAATGCTTAAGAATTACGTGCTCAAATATTTTGACGACCAGAAACCCTGTAAAGAATATCGAGGCAAATATCAGATAACTTAAGACGCTATTTCCCAAAAAGATCAGTTCTGTAAACCGTTGTATCATCTCTTATTCCTGTTTTTTTGCGTTCATCCCGGCCATTTACGATTTATATTAATGATACCGCGTTTGTGAGGGTATGTCAATGCGGAGATTTTTTTTCACCGCATTTTTCGCATTCTTTTCGAATATTGCTGTTGTATGTTTCGCATCTGGCGCATACCCACGAACCTTCCGGAGGATTATTGATATACTGCCTTCGCTTAATATACGGGATAATACCATAAACCAGGATCGCATATCCTGCCCCAAGCATAACAAGCGTGATCAAAAATCTTAAAAAACTTGAGATAGCGTAAAAAGGTTTCACTACGGCTAAGTCTATTCCGCGATCTCCTAGCCTATACTTAACCAGGTTATAAGCATCATCATAGCCTTCAATGCGGTAAGGAGTTATTCCCCGCATAAGAGGCCCGGAAATCCGGTATCTTCCCTCGGACAAAGCTTTGAGTTTATTCAAATAACTTTTATAAAATCTTGCCGACAAGTCATACTCGCCCATATCTTCATTCACTCTGGCTAAAAGAAAATACGTGCCGAAATATTCCGGCCAGATTGCGCGCGCTTTTAAAAGTTTTGTTTCGGCTTTTTTTAGATCGCCCGCGGAAATAGCGTATATGCCGTCTGAAAAGTTTCTCATAAAAGCTTTTACATCGTTCCGGACGCTTCCATCGTTAGAGACGTCTTTCAATGCGAGCGCTTTTAAATAAAATCTTTCATATGAAAAAAACGCGTCTTCTCCGTCATCAACATATTGAGCGAGGAGGCTCAAGGGTATCAAGAAAAAGATGCTGATAAACAAAATTGTCTTAAGATATCTCATTTTATCGTCTTATTAAACATCAAACACAAAACGCCGTCGATCGCTATTCTTTTTGAATAAACCGATACGGGAAAGAAGACAGTTTCTTTTAAAACAGACTCGCGAACCGACTCTTAAAATCATATATACGCCGATCGAATATGATATCGCTGGGCCTCACCGGCCGCTTAAGCCTTATACCGTCCAGACGGGTGCATCTGCTCAATGCGACATATAACTGGCCGTGAGTAAACGCGCCATACCCCAGATCTATTATGACCTCGTCAAAAGTCTGCCCCTGGCTCTTGTGAATAGTTATGGCCCAGGCCAATTTTATGGGATATTGCGCAAAGTCCCCTACAACCTCGTCTTCTATCTTATCTTCATCCTCATTGTAACTATACTCGATCTTCTGCCACTTGACGACAGGGACATCGCATGTACGCCCGTTGATATCCACGATTATCGAATCGCTCGACAGGGCGACTACTTTTGCGAGCGTGCCATTCACCCATTGCCCTGCAGGATCATTTTTTACCATTATCACCTGCGCGCCTTTTTTGAGCTTTAAGGATGTATCAGTCGGGTACGCCGACGCTTCAAATTTCCCGGATGCCATAGCCTCATATGTTATCTCTTTGCCGGGAAGCTTTGATAAGCGATCCCGGTTTATTGCGCCGGCGAGGCTATTCGTCGTTGTAAGAATAACCGTCTTATCTCCCTCTGGAACCGCGCTATCTTTTTGAACTCTCTTATTTAATATCTCCAAGTCATCCTTAGCATACTCTTTATTCCTGATCCTGTTTAAGAGCCCCATGAACGAACTATCTTTTTGCCTGTATATGGTCGACAGTTCGATCGCCTTGATATGGCAATCGTTAAATACTTTGGCGCTGAAAAAATAAGGGCTTGAATATCGCTCTTCCAAAAGCTCTCTCGCTTCATTCTCGACCACAGGAGACAGCTGGAAAAGATCTCCAAAAAATACCATCTGGACTCCGCCAAACGGTATCTTCATCCTACCGCGATTGAGACGCAATGCATAGTCAATGCCATCCATAATGTCCGCCCGGACCATCGATACCTCGTCTATTATTACCATGTCGAGATTCTCGACCAGGCTCCTATCCCTGAGGCGCTTTATGGTATCCTTTCGAATGATCTTCGGAGGCAGCATGAAGAAGGAATGGATAGTCTGGCCGCCTACATTGATCGCCGCGACACCTGTCGGGGCTAACACGATTATCTTTTTACCCGTATTGGCCTTA
>CAZHIO010000203.1:0-2921 GCA_964532615.1 uncultured Planctomycetia bacterium | reverse complement strand
ATTGTCTTTATAGATAGTGAGGCTTTCTTCTCCTAAGGCCTTAATCTGCTTAAGAGCTTGCGATAGCGCGTTTCCTATAGCGGTCTTCGCGCTTAATACTTCTTTAGGCATCGGAAGTCCCGATACCATTGTAACTCCGTATTCATCTGTCGCCTGATCGTTCTTCCTCTGATATCTCTCATAATCCGAGGCGATCACGTTCGCGGCTTTAACCTTTCCGCTTGCGGAGTATACAAAATCATCTCCCGCCGGGAAGCTCTTTGTGCCGGTAGCGAGATCTTCCGTGCCCGGCTCTATACCTTGATCTATGAAAGCCTCGGCTGATGCCGCAGTATTGATTTCACCGATCGCTTTAGCCATCGCGGCCTTCAGCATATCTATACTCTCAGCCGACTCTGTCATTCTTAGGAATGTCCCTCTGCCGCCTGCATCTCTTCTGCCCTCAGTCAACGCTCTGTAGGAGGCCTCCGCAAAATAATCGCGTATCATATTCCTGCTTATATTGTTCAGGCAGCTATCGACTAATCCTATAGACGCCCTGCCGTTCAGGGTTTTTTCCGGAACAAACGATATTATGAAAGGCAGGTACTTTTTGGGTTGAGCCAGGACCTGAATATAATTTCTATGCTGATCGCTCGTGCCCTGCATGACCGCCTTTACTCCCAATTGCATAAGATAGGCCTCCAGATCCCTGAAAGCGTCTCCTTCCAGATATAGAAACGGTTTAAATTCGCGGTTAGTCTCTTTAGCGTACGCCATAGCAGCTTTAATAGAATCGGCGAGTTGCGCCACGTCGGTTATTTTGCCGCTTTCGGGATTCTCCGAAATACTTACCTCGATCTGCCTCTCCCGCGCCATAGCCTTTAACTTTTCGAGCTCTTCCTGTATGACTCCGGCTGATCTCTTCTCGGCTTCCTGAAGGCCATTCAACCATCTTACGAGCCTCTCTCTTCCTATGCTCAGATAAGCCTGGCCTAAATACAGATTTTCCAAAACTAATTTTGTCGCCGAATTATCGGGGTTATCTATTTCGACATGCGCTACCCTGTAACCTTTTTCTTTTAACGATCTGGCTATCAAAGTGTTCCATACAGTGTACGTCATCCCGTAAAACGTTGTAAATAGTTCAGCCATATTGGCCGTGAGTTCGCTTTTAGATAATTGGGATATGTTCTTCAGATTGAAATTATTCAACACTTCTACATTAAATGCCCCCGATGGGATGTTAGTCCTGGAAATATTTATGACTAATTGATTGGGCTTATTTTCGTAATTGCCTTTCTGTTTTTCCCATAAGCTCTCAGGCATTGATGTGAGGGTGGAGAAACCGTTCAACCATGTACTTTCGTTGAAGTTCTGCTCTATCGTCTTACCGAACCAGAAGAGCTCGTCAGGCACCACGAGGGCTATATTCGTTATATTCTCCTCCAGTATCTTTATACCGAGGCCGTATCCGGGATGATCTCCGTTACGCACTTTCTTTATACCCTCATAACGCGTTTCCCAATATTTTTCAACATCCTCTTTCGGAATATCGTAGTACGCGAAGAATGTTATCATATGCAGATCGGCTATCCACCTTCCGCCGACATTATCGAACGCCGGTATTAACAATGGCGCATTGCTTCCCATCTCTTCCCTTAATCCCGCTCCTGATGACGGATTAAAGAGAAACGCCGATAGCCGGCTGGTCTCGGCATTGCCGGTGGTCTCAAAGACCATATTCCCGAGAACCGTGCCGAATATCTTCTGCACCTGCGCATAGCTGGCGTTTATGCCCGCCGCTTTCAGGTTCTTCAGAACGAGATTTAAATTAAAATCTTTGTAGAGATCCTCAACGGCTTTCTCTTTACCGTTTACAAAATTAATATCATGGGTCGTTTTAAATACCGATTGAGCAAAAGACTCTCCGTCAAAACCTTCCCTGGCGGAGATGTTCTTCAGGAGCACATAAAATATTTCGGTAAATATCAGCATAGTCTCATAGGTCTGGCCTGATTTAGAGCTCGGTATTACCATGACCTGATCCCAGTCCGCGCCCAGTTCTTTTAAGACGGCGGCCATCGAAGCTTCGTAATCTTTACCAAGCTCGTATTCACCGACTATCTTACCTGTGTGGGCATCTATGATCTGGAAAGCGTCCTCGATCGCCCGAAAAGCCGTATTCTGTCCGCCCAATCCCGCTTTAATTATATATCTTATCGGCTTTCCGTTGTACTGCTCTCTGCGCTTGAAAAATTCTTTCAACTCACCGACTTGATTCATGAATTTTTCTCTTCCGCCATCGGCGAAATAGCCCTGATTTCCCTCGCCTTCTATAGCAAAAGAGCCGTCTATGGACGCTCTTGTATTCAGCGGCGTATGGAGCCTGTGCGCAACGGCTGCCGCCGCTCTTCTCTCCCGCTGAAATTTTGATAGCGCATCGTTAGGCCTGTCTATAAGCTCCTGAGCCGCTCTATATAATCTGTAAAAACTTAAACTGTTGGGCCTCGTGCCAAGTGTAAGAGTTTCGACTCCGGCGATATAAGCATGGCTTCTGTTTGTATACAGGTCTACTTTAACTTCTCTGATATTAAAAGGCGCGAGTCTATTCATTTTTAATTTATCAAAAAGCGCATTTATTTCTGCCAGCTGTCTCCTCGAGAGCGGCCTGGTAATTCTGCCCAGGATCATATGCATCCCTTCATAACCAACCTTTTCTGTCGGCAGTGCCGACAGCTTATCTGCAATATTAAGTCTTTTACTGCCATCAGGCTGTACTGTGTATTCGCTGGCAGGCTCTATGTTAAACCATAACTCAGCCGTATCGTGATTATAACCAAAGCCCGATATCTCTACTTCAAAAGGCTTTGAATTTGACACTATATCGGCGATAGCGCCCGCAATATCCCCATTAGAGCTGGGCTTGGCATTCATAGCAT
>CAZHIO010000202.1:0-2923 GCA_964532615.1 uncultured Planctomycetia bacterium | reverse complement strand
GAGGAGACAGCGGCAATTCCCGGTCCGTTGACGGAGCTATCAGGATAAAGATAGCCGATGACAGGTCGCCTCTCGGGATAGTGGACAAGAATGAACTACTCTTGACGGTAGTCGCTTCTTTTCTGGGCGTCACAGTAGTGTATATAATATTTTCGATATGGTCACGGCGTGAACCTAAGAAGATAGTGCTGCCGCCGGATAAGATCCTATTAACACAGCTGGACACCCTTCAGGGCCGCATCGGCTCGGGCAAAGAAGGAGAGAGAGAACTGTATTACGAGTTTAGTTCTTATCTGCGCAGGTACTTAAAAGCTATTTTAAATATACCCGCGCAGGAGCCGACGACAAAAGATCTGCTCGAAATAATAGATAGGGCGGGAGCTATCGAATCGGATAAGCGGCCGGTTTACAGGGAGTTATTAAATACGTGTGACTCTGCGAAATATTCCGCGTCGATAAGCGCTGATACCGGAAGACTTTCCGGCCAGATAGAAGCGCTAAGGAGCGTTGTGCGCGCCCGGCCGACAGTAACCGATAAATCGAGAGAGGGCGCGCGCTCATGACGTTTCAAGACCCGCTATTTCTCCTCATCGTCGCGGCTTTTATCGCGCTCTATATCGTATTGAGATACATATATCCTCAGAAGTCGTACCTATTCCCGACGCTGGAGGTGGTTAAGCCGATAAAAGGAAATATCAAGGTACTCTTCGCGCGAAACCTCATATATTTAAGGATAGCGGCGATAGTTATTATCGGCATAGCGCTGGCGAGGCCTCAGATGCCCGATGAAGAGAGATCGGAAAGAGAAGGCATAGCTATTATGATAGCCGTCGATTGTTCCAGCACGATGCTTGCCGAAGATCTGCAATTAGGCCCATTGGGCCTTGTGCGCTTAGTGGAAGAGAGCGGAAGCTCCGCCAGGCTTAACAGGATCGAGGCGGTGAAAGATATGGCCGCCGAGTTCATAGAAGCAAGAAGAGACGATATGCTGGGCATCGTGGCTTTCGCGGCTCAAGCCTACGTCATCTGTCCGCCTACTTATGACCATGAATGGCTTCTTAAATCTCTTAAGAGGATACGAGTCGGAATCATTAAGGACGGTACCGCTATAGGCAGCGGCATACTGAGCTGTCTCGACGCTCTCAAAGAGGTGAAGGCAAAGAGCAGGATAATAGTCCTATTTACCGACGGTATTAACAATTTCGGCGAAGTGCCGCCTGCTGTCGCGGCAAAGGCGGCCAGAGCGCTGGGGGTAAAGATATACGCTATAGGGATAGCGAGCAAGGGTCAGACGCCATTTCCGACAAAAGATGTTACAGGTAAACGCACATATAAAAATATAAACATAGATATCGATGAAACGGCGCTCAGGAAGCTGGCCGATATAACCGGCGGCGTATACTACAGGGCTGTCGATACGTCATCATTAGACGCCAGCTGCCGGGACATAGATAAGCTCGAGAAGGCAACGTTAAAGGATTCGGCCGCCGCCAATAATCACGATATATTTGATATCATGTCGGCGCTGGCGCTGCTGCTTTTACTGATAGAGATAGTGCTTGGCAATACCTACCTTAGGAAGATACCGTGATCAGGCTTGCCTCTCCGGAAAATTTATACTACATTCTTGTCTTGGCGGCAGCCTTACTGGCATTTCTTATGTGGGCTGAGCGCGCTTACCGTCGGCGGTCGGCCATATTTGCCAGACCCCGTACTATGAAGCTGATGAACCCTTATCTGGATTTTCGTCATCCGGCACTTCACATCTTTTTAGTCACTGCGTCTGTCGTCATGATCGCCCTGGCTTTATCGCGGCCTCAATGGGGATTCTACTGGGCCGGTGAAAGAGATAAAGGCAGGGATATAGTATTAGCTCTGGATCTTTCGAAGAGCATGGCTTCTCAGGATTCCCCGCCGGACCGCATTACGCGCTCAAAAGATGAGATATCTGATTTTGTGAGTAAGGCAAAAGGGGACAGGATCGCGTTGATAGGGTTTTCGGGAGACGCGTTCTTATTTTGTCCGCTTACGATGAACCGTGACACGTTTCTCAGATCATTGGACGCTATGGTAGTGGGAAGCGTAAAGAGGGGCGGGACTTCATATAATAACTTAGTCATTGAAGCCATCAGAACTTTTAAGGCCGCGGCGGCGAAGGGCAAGACTCTTGTGGTGATAAGCGACGGAGAGGATACGGAAGGAAGCTTAGATAAAGCGATAGAAGCGGCAAAAAAAGAAGACATCACAATATATACCGTCGGGGTTGGGACAGTTGAGGGAGGGCTTATCCCTACGATCGACAAGGACGGTAAGAATGTTATCGTCAAGGATGAAAAGGGTAGCCCCGTACGGACGCGATTGGACGAAACATCCCTTAAGAGGTTGGCCGCGGAGACGGGTGGTTCTTACGAGCGGGACGTCAAGGAAACCGAAGCTCTGGGAAAGATAATGGCCATATTGAGGTCCAAAATAAAAGCCGATACGGACGATGAGGTCTTCTGCCGTACTTATAAAGAGCGTTTCCAGATCCCGCTTCTTATAGCATTTATATTGCTGGCCTTAGACTTATTTTTAAATGCTATCAATCAGAGCGAAAAAAGATGAAGAAGATCATAATCATATTTATAGCGGTATTGTTTCTGGCGTCGATAATATATGCCGGCGATGACCGGATATCCATAGAAGAAGGTAACTCGCTTTATGCCCGCGGCGATTACGCCGAAGCCGTAGAGATATACAAGGATCTTGTGAAGAGATCGCCCGATAACGCTATATTCAATTACGATCTGGGGTTAGCTCTCTACGCTAAAGGTGATTATGAGAAGGCGGTCGATCATTTTAGAGCGGCAGTTAATACGACAAACGATCTGGTGGAGAAGAATTCATACATGGGGATGGGCGATTCATACTACAGGATGAGCGA
>CAZHIO010000201.1:0-2948 GCA_964532615.1 uncultured Planctomycetia bacterium | reverse complement strand
CGTGAGTATCCCGACCCGAAAGCAAGGGCAAAGCTTATGAACTTTATCAAGAAGCTTATCGCCTCGGGCAAGACAATAAAAGATCTCGAGACCGAAATAGTCACATCGGATGGCGGCAAGAAGACCATGGCGTGGTCCTCCACGATAATACGCGATAGCTATGGCAAGATAATCGGAAGCATGTTCATAGGCAACGATGTGACTGAGCGTAAAGCCATGGAGAGCGAGAGAGAGGCCCTTAACAAAGAGCTTACAAATACGAATAAGAGATTAAGCCAACTGGCCCTGAAGGACTCCGAGACAGGGTTGCATAACCATCACTATCTGACAGAGATAATAGAGCCGGAACTTTACCGCGCCAAGCGTTACGTCCATCCTCTCTCACTGATAATGATAGATATCGATTATTTCAGGTCCGTTAATGATCTCTACGGGCACGAATTCGGCGATATGGTCCTGAGGCAATTTGCCGTGCAGTTAAAGAAGATGGTGCGTCGTTACGACGTAGTCGTTCGTTTCGGAGGCGAAGAGTTTATTATACTCTCCTCCGGAGCGGATAAGTCAAAGGCTATAGCGCTCGCTCACAGATTATTGGAAGCCCTCTCCATCTACAATTTCGGCGATAATAAGCGCTCCGTTAAGCTGAGGATCAGCATATCGATATCGTCATATCCCGACGATCCCATCGAAAGCGGAATGGAATTGATACATATCGCCGAAAAATTACTCGACAAGGTTAAAGAGTCCGGAGGCAATAAAGTATTCTGCTCGAGCGATATTCAGAACGGCAAGGGAGGTGAGGCGGAAGACGAACCTACCGACGTCCAGTACCTTAAGAAGAAGATAACCAATTTAACAAAGCGTGGCAGGCAGAGCCTGATGGAGTCGATATTCGCTTTCGCCAAGACTATAGAGATGAGGGATCACTACACCGGCGAGCATGCAGATTCCACCGTGCACTACGCGACTCAGCTGGCGAGGGCGCTGGAGTTGAGTCAGGAAGAGATAGACCATGTGAGGCAGGCGGCCATATTGCACGATCTTGGAAAAGTCGGGATAAGTGATAAGATACTTCTAAAGAGAGCGAAACTTACGAAGAAGGAGTATGAAGAGATAAAGAAGCACCCTCAGATCGCCGCCGATATAATAAGACCTATAAAGTTCATGAAAGATATAATACCCCTGATCCTTTATCATCACGAGAAATGGAACGGCACAGGATATCCTACGGGAATGAGCGGTTCCGCGATACCGATCGGTGCCAGGATAATATCGATAGCGGATGTTTATCAGGCATTGACTTCAGACAGGCCGTACAGAAAGGCCTACTCTAAAAAAGAGGCTATGAAGATATTGAAAGAGAACATAGGCATCCAGTTCGATCCCGCGATAATGAAGGTATTTATCAGGATACTTAAGAATGAGCAAGACAGGAGAGTCCCTCCCGCGGTTAACGGCAAGGGAAAATAATGACAGACCATATCGAAGAGAGCGATTTAATAAGACAGAGAAGAGAGAAGCTTCGCAGCATAACCGATTCGGGCGTTTCGCCTTACGGCGGTAAATTCTCTACGACATCAAATATCGGCGCGCTGAAAGAAGGATTTACGGAAAACAAGACCGTTGTGGCGGCGGGCCGCGTGATGGCGGTAAGGCTGCACGGTAAGAGCATGTTCTATGACCTGAAAGATTCTTCCGGCAAGATACAGGCGTATATAAAAGAGGATACCATAGGAGCCGATAAATTCGCGTTCCTGAAGAGCAATATAGATATAGGGGATTTTGTCGGAGTGAGCGGGGAGACTTTTAATACGCGCACAGGCGAGCCCACTATCGTTGTTAGGGAGTGGAAGATATTGTCTAAGAGTCTCAGGCCGCTGCCTGAAAAGTGGCACGGGCTTAAAGACGTC
This sequence comes from uncultured Planctomycetia bacterium, assembly GCA_964532615.1. Classification (GTDB taxonomy): domain Bacteria; phylum Omnitrophota; class Gorgyraeia; order 2-01-FULL-45-10; family 2-01-FULL-45-10; genus CAIMPC01. The sequence continues at coordinate 1,038 of CAZHIO010000201.1, read as the reverse complement.
GAGACCAGATATCGTCAGCGTTATGTGGACCTTATAGTTAATGACGACGTTAAGAATACTTTCATCGCGCGGTCGAAGATAGTATCAGGCATACGCCGCTTCCTGGACGCGAAGGGCTTCCTGGAGGTGGAGACGCCGATGATGCAGTCGATAGCCGGCGGAGCCGCCGGAAAACCGTTCAAGACCCATCACGAGGCTCTCGATATCGACCTATTTTTGAGGATAGCGCCCGAACTCTATCTGAAACGGCTCCTTGTGGGGGCTTCGAGAAGGTATATGAGATCAATAGAAATTTCCGAAACGAGGGTATATCGATAAAACATAATCCCGAGTTCACAATGCTCGAAGTATATGAAGCATATTCCGATTGCGCCGGGATGATGAAGCTGACCGAGGAGATGATAACCTCTCTCGCTAAAGATGTGATGGGCAAGACGGAACTCGAATATAACGGTAAAGTTGTCGATCTGTCAAAATGGGAGGTAGTCTCATTTGCCCAGCTGATGAAGGAACAGTTTGGAATAGTGCCGGAAGATTCTCCGCAAATGTGGATCGAGAAGCTTAGAGCTAAAGGCATAACGATAGAAGGAAAAGACGTATCCAGGACTCAAGTTATCAATATCGTCGGCGAATTGGTGGAGCCGAAGGCGAATAACCATCCTGTTTTCGTAGTGGATATGTTTAAAGAGATGTGCCCGTTGGCAAAGACAAAAGCCGATAATCCGGCGCTTACCGATCGTTTCGAGCTATATATGGGCGGAATGGAGATCGCGAACGCCTATTCCGAGCTGAACGATCCCATTGAACAGAAGGCGAGGCTTATGGATGAGATAGAGGCCGCCAATGATAAGCGCAGGGTGATCGATGAGGACTTTGTAACGGCCCTCGAATACGGTATGCCTCCGGCCGGAGGATTGGGGATAGGCATAGACAGGCTCGTGATGATATTGACCAATTCTCCGTCGATAAGAGACGTGATCCTCTTTCCGCAATTGAAACCTCTACAGACAGAATGCCCCAAATGAACTGGCAGCTTTT
>CAZHIO010000200.1:0-2953 GCA_964532615.1 uncultured Planctomycetia bacterium | reverse complement strand
CAAACAGATTGCCGCAGCGCTGTTCGGTGATATGGTAAAGGCAGCCGTCGACGTTGAGCGGGGTATTATCGCCCTCGATGCCGAGCTTCATTCAGATCTTGAGGCCATGCTTCTGGATGATGGTTCGAAGCAAAAGGACCTGTGGGGCATTAACCTGTATCCGGAGATACCCGGCGATGGCTTCGTCGAATTTGATTCCATGATCAATTTGCGTCCATCCCAGAGTAATAAGAGCCGTGGCGTCGAAGATGGCCGGATACGCGCCAGGATCATCGAGATCGTGTCTGGCAGGATAATAAAATGACCTATCAGCATAAAACCCTTGCCGCAGGACGATGGAACGAGCTGTCATTCGTTGAACAGATGGCTAATATCGGCAGTGAATGTGAGCGCGCTCTTAATTGGCAGAAAAAACAAAACGCCGAATATTGCCGTCATGCGTTTGAGCGCATGCTTGAGCTGATAGATCTGACCCTGTCAAGCGTTAAAGGCTTTCCCCGGCTGAAGGAACTTGCGCGTTTGCGTGAAGCGGTCGTCGATTATTTTGCCGGATCGAACTCATTTCAATTTACGGATGCGGCACTGCGTAATTATTTTCTGCACTTCGTCTACGCCGCTCGCAGGCATAAGTAGGCCTGGACGTTTCCCTGGAACGCATCTTAGCCCATTTTGTAAAATACCTTGTATTCTAGCCAATATTGTTATACTATAGCCTTGTATATTAGCCATACTTGAAAAGGGTTTATCATGAAAAGAGATCTAGAAAGAGATTTATTCGACTGGAAAGAGCGCAAAGACAGGCTGCCCTTATTATTGCGGGGGGCACGACAAGTTGGTAAAAGTTACATTGTGGAAGAGTTTGGAAAAAAGGCATTTAAAAATATAGTTATTGTCAATTTTGAATTCAGGCCCGAACTCAAGCAATGCTTTACTACGCTTGATCCTGTTGAGATCATTAATAAGTTACAGATCCTTACGGGTGAAAAGATAGAGCTAGAGAAGACATTGCTATTTCTTGATGAGATACAGGAATGCCCCAACGCGATAATGGCCCTGCGGTATTTCAAGGAAAAGTATAATAAGCTTGCTGTTATCGGGGCAGGTTCATTGATGGAATTCGCCCTTAATGATTCAAATTTTAGAATGCCGGTAGGGAGAGTTCAGTTTATATATCTTGAGCCGTTGTCGTTTGGTGAATTTCTAACGGCGTCCGGGAATGAGTTGTTGCGGCAGCATCTGCGGGGAATACGGCTGAACAGTGTATTTGATGACGCGGTACATCAGAAACTGATGGGCCTGTTGCGGGCATATCTTATTGTGGGAGGCATGCCGGCTGTAGTTAAAGAGTATCTCGAAAGCAGAAATTTTTTAAATTGTCAGCGGATCCAAAATTCCCTTCTTCAAACATATCGGAGTGATTTTGGGAAATATGCCAGATCTTCCGAACACAAATATTTGCGAAAGGTATTAGATGAAGCTCCGCGGCTCGTCGGAGACCGAATTAAATATTCGAATATTGATCCTGATAGCAGATCAAGGGATATTAAACAGGCGCTTAACCTTTTAAAATTAGCCGGTATTATTTATCCGGTATATGCTACCGCTGCTTCAGGTCTCCCTCTGGAAGCACAAGTTAATGAAATGAAATTCAAATTAAATTTCCTTGATGTAGGCCTGATGCAGAATGCCTGCGGCCTGCAAGCAGATCTTACATTAACGAATAATTTTTTTCAGATCAACGCCGGCGCCGTAACAGAACAGTTTATCGGCCAGGAATTAAAGGCTCATTCTGACAGTTATTTAGAGCGCGGCTTGTTTTTCTGGGCACGTGATAAAAAAAACAGCTCGGCTGAGGTTGATTATGTTGTGGCGGTAGCTTCTCTGATATTGCCGGTGGAGGTCAAGGCAGGAAAAACCGGCACGCTTAAATCACTAAAACTGTTTATTGAAGAAAAGAGATCATTGTTTGGCGTGCGTTTTTCGCAGGAGAAATTGTCTTTGCACGATAAAGTGTTGACACTACCGCTGTATATGGCAGAACAGATGAAAAGATTGGCTCGGGAAGCAGCAAAGGAATAACATGACCCAACCCAACCACAAATACGACTCCACCCGAATCCTCCTCGACGTCAGCCGCGCGGTCAACTCATCGCTCGATCTCGACACGGTCGTCTCGCTCGTCCTCAAAGAGTCCCGCAAGGCTCTCGAGGCCGACCACGCGGCCCTATTTCTCGCAGACGAAAAGGTCCACCGCCTCTCGCTCGCGGGCGCCGATGGTTTCAGCGAGGACGAGATCGGCAATATTGAGCTTATCGGCAGCTGGGAAGTGATAGGCAACGAACTCATGAAAGGGATGAGGCCTATAGTAGTCAATGACATCAAGCGCAATCACGTATTTAAAGGCAAATCTCTCCCGGTTCAGTCATTCATGGCCGCGCCGCTGAGGAAGGACGGTCGGGTCGCCGGAGTCCTTATAGTTAGCAACCAGAAGCGCCCGAACAGCCTGTTTTCAAAGGAGGACGAGCACCTCCTCATGGCGCTGTCCAATAATATAGGTATAGCGGTTCTCAATGCCAAGCTCTACCGGGACCTGAAAAGCCTCTTCATAAGCACGGTTACGGCCCTTACCAAGGCCATAGACGCCAAGGACGCCTATACGAGCGGCCACTCAGAGCGTGTTATGAGGTATGCAGTCGCGATAGGTCAGGAGATGGGGCTCAATGACGATATGCTTGAGAACATCAGGTTGGCCAGCCTTCTGCACGATGTAGGGAAGATAGGTATTAAGGAATCAATACTGATGAAGCCGGCTAAACTACTCGGTTATGAGCGGCGCCAGGTGAAGCAGCACCCTAATATCGGCGCGCGTATCATAGAGTCGATAGACAATTCGCAGAAAATTTTTAGAGGGGTCCTGGAACATCACGAGCGCTGGGATGGCAAGGGGTATCCG
>CAZHIO010000199.1:0-2958 GCA_964532615.1 uncultured Planctomycetia bacterium | reverse complement strand
AATCTGGAATAAGTATTTATCGAAAAAAGAGACGCGCTGGTTCCTGCGGCCTGTAATTTATTATATATCTCCCTGCCATAAGGTAAGGAATAATTAAAACAAACTATCGTTACGTCCTTACCATCCTTATATTTGAAATAATTTTCATCCGGAGAAGAATTTATTGCCTCCAGATCCAACAATTCCTGCCGTAATAACCGCTGGCTTAAACCGATAATCCTAAATCCGGGCGAAACGAGATGCGTTTTTATAATCCTCTCCGTATCGATCTTATTTGTACAGGAAAACCCCCGTATCCCGGCAATCGAGCAAAAATCACCGAAGTTATTTAAAGATGATTGCGGCCCCTCGTACCCGCTATCTACTATTATAGGTACTATAGTAAAAGAGGCCCGCGGAGCATCCACCCTTATTATATTGTACGTGTTGACAAGATGATCAATCCCGAGTAAAAGAAAATCGAGCTGTTTCATAAAAAATACGGACGAGACACCGTTAAGCATCAACCCGAAACCTACTCCGACAAGCGTATTCTCGCTATTCTGCGTGTTGAGTATCATGGAACCTTCCTGAACCTTCAGGTTTCTTGTAAGCCCGCTCAGGCAGGATCCGGCTTTTATATTTTGCCCGTAAAGAACTATTCTTTTGGTCCGGGCAACTTCACCTGCGATAAGGCCGTTAATATATTCTACATATTTCATTTTATGTCTCCATGAAGAAAGGACAATAATTCTCCTGTGCATCCTTTCAGAAGATCTTCGTCAAAATAGTCCTTAAGCACATATACAGGGTCGTTTTTTGATCTCTCCAGAACCGGCCCATCCGTTAAATTTACTTTCGGAGCCGGTCCACCGTGATAGTTAATAAATCTCCCCCTTGGGTTTTCCTTTGACTCCACATACCAGCCGCCTAAAGTGGTTAGCTCGACCTCTACACATACGGCCGTTTTACTATCTGCCGCCAGCGCGCGAACTTCTTTCATCTTTTCTATATATCCGAAGGGGTCGTTGCCCTTTAGTTTTATATACTCCGCACCAAGGGAGTGCGCGATCTTCTTTATATCAATCTCTGATCTTCTCTCATTTATCTTTGTGGCCAGAGACCATTGGTTATTTTCGATTATTGTAACTACCGCCAGATCGTTACTCTTTTGAAAAAGCAGGCTTTCATAAAAACTCCCCTCTTCCATAGCGCCGTCGCCGGTAACGATAAAGACCACGCCTCCTGTTTTGTTCACTTTTTCACCCAGCGCCAAGCCCGACCCTACGGCAAAGTTATTGCCTAAAATACTGGAGGAATAGCTTATACCCCTGGCGGGATTAGACAGATTCATAGAACCTTGACGCCCACAAGCCAAACCTTTATCGCTCAGGCAATATTCCTCGATCTCTTCCTTCAGAGTACGTATCCTAGCGAGGTTATAGTGTATATTCCTGTGGCTTAATACCAGCTTATCATTATCGTGCATGACCAAATCCACCGCAACCGCGATAGTTTCATGGCCAAGCGCCAGATGGATCGGGATCTTAAATCGGCCGGCCTTGTATTTCTCATTAATGATCATCTGGCTCAGTCTCAATCTCAAAATATTCCTGGCTACTTCCGGATCATACTTTCCCATGTGCCCCAACCTCTTATCTCTTATTTTTTTAAGCCTTCAAGATCTTCTATAAGCTCCAGTATGACCCCATCGGGATCATGGCAATATAGTATCTTTACTTTGCCGTCAGGCGAAAGTAGCGGCTCTGAATTACACACATACCCGTTCTTAACCAGCTTATCATACAGTGAAGACAGATCGTCGACTGTCAGTGAAACATGCGAACATCCTAATTTATTCGCGGGAAACATAGTCCTGCCTTTGGATACGTCCGAATCAGGATGTGAATGATACTGCAGCAACTCTATCAACCCGCCTTTCGGAATTATCACTTTGACCCATTCCAGCTTCACGCCGTCAATACCGACCAATTTATCGATAAACTTATCGGGAGGTTCGGTATAACGCCTGTATACCAAAAGCCCCAGCGTATCACGGTAAAACTTCAGTGACACATCCAGATCCCTTACCACTATACCTACATGCCTTATGGAAGATATCATCTACTTCACCGAAGCTCTTGAGTTAGAGCTCAAATACAATTGCATATATCGTTTCTCCTCCTCGGGGAGCTTAAGTTTCTTATATATCAGGGAGAGTAGGTGGAAAGATCTGTAAGCAGCCCTCCAATCCGCGTTAAGCTGCGTGGTCACGCTCTTTAAAACAGAAATGGCATTTTCATAATCGCCTTTAGCGAATAATATCTTGCCATATTCCAGACGAACCTTATCGCGCGGGCTGTACCTCATGTTTCTGATTATCTCCAACTCATATTTTCCTTTATAACAAGCTTTAAGCATTACCCCTACCGCGCCCGCGATCCAGTCCGGAGATTTCAGATACAGAAAAGCGCATAAAGAGTCTTGGGACAACCCCACCCCGGCCTTCCCCTGACAGAAATGGTCATACAATGGTTTGATAAGATCCTCTTTCAAAACCGTGTTTTCCAAACCAGTCTCATACTCATTGATCCAGGCCAATTCATCCGATACCGGTTTCTGTTTTCGGGGATATAGAAACGCCGCCATACATACCCCATTCAGAGGGCGCCTACTCTTCCACACAACGGTCCTGTAATACGCGGGGTCGGCAAGAACCTTTATATTCTCAAAGCCCAAGATATCCAAATGCATAATCAGGGATTCAACGGTCGGAATATTAACTACGCAATACTCCTTCGCAGACCCGTCATTATATGCAGTTTCGAATTTCTGCGCCGTAAGTCCGCATATCTTATCTTTGTACTGATAAACCACGTCCCTCATTTCAATCTCGTGTTTCAACTTTTCGGTTATATATCCGGACGAGATGCACCTCGATTCTATGAATAACATCCTTCTGCATATCTTTCGTATCTG
>CAZHIO010000198.1:0-2959 GCA_964532615.1 uncultured Planctomycetia bacterium | reverse complement strand
GCGATCAAATTGTTCGACATCGGCAGACAGATCCTCGGGATGCGTCATTTCGGACCATGTCTTACTCAGGATCTCTTCCCTGGAGTAGCCCATTATATCGCAAATACGGTCATTGACTTCCACCCAGCCCTTCTCTACCGATGTAATGGCTATGCCTATAAGCGGCAGATCGAAATAACTGTGAAAGCGCTCATAACTTAACCGCTTCTCCCCCTCCGCCTTACAGCGCTCTTCTTCCACGCTGATAGCGTGCGCTATGAAAATCATTATATCTTTGTCTTCCGCGGTAGGCTCATAATCACGCTGGTATACGGTACACAGCGTTCCGACATACTCTGATCCTACTTTAACGCTCTTACCGACATATGTATTAATATCGTACCGGAGGACATTCGGATCGGTATCTCTATATGCGGTATCCTGGAGATTTCTTATGACCGTAACGTTATCGGATCTGTTTTTGATAACATCGTAACAGATGTGGCCGCGGCCGTCGCCTACAGGCTGGAAGTCCTTCGGCACATGCCACTGCCCGCACGCCACCAAGATATCGCCTTCAAGTTTGTTGTAAAGCGCGCTATCTGCGCTCATTATCTCTCCGCAAAGAGAGGTCAGATTACGGATATTTTCATTGGGATCGGTACCGAAGTTGAAAAATGTCTCGTGTATCTTCTCCCACTTCTCATCGTTATCTTTGCGTTCGGTTATATCGCGCACGACCGATAGAAGGCGATATTTTCCATTGATTACGGCGCGTCTCAGATTTACCTCGACCCAGAACAGGCGTTCAGCCATATCCTTGCATACCCATTCAAATAACTGGGGCTCTCCGCTGGCGGCCTTTGCGTGAATAGCGTTAGACTCTTCCTGCCCGTATGGGCTTTCTCCCAGACTGATATATCCGATGCTGCGGTTTATGAGCTCGTCCTTATCATACAGGAACATCTCACATGCTTTTTGGTTCACGTCTATTATCAGGTTTGATTCGATATCTGAAATAAAGATAGCGTCATTTGCCGCATCAAATATGGAACGGTAGCTCTCCTCTGATTCTACGAGGGCCTTATCCGACTCTACCCTTTCCGATTCAGCTTTTGCGGCGTATATAGCGAACCCCAGATCTCCGGCCAATTCAACAAGCAGGTCAACCTCCTGATCATCGAACGCACCAGGGCGGTCGGAATAAACGTTTAATACACCGTAAATTTCATCCTTCCTGGCCACAGGAACAGAGGCCATTGATCTGTAGCCGCGAAGTAATGCTTCATGCCGGAAACTCTCAAATATAGGATCGGTCTTTATCTCGTTAGCTACCGAGGGTTTTACCGTCTTGATGGTAGTTCCCGTCGGGCCCCGGCCCGCGGGAGAGTCGTCATACGTAAAATGATTATTCTGCAGATAACCATCCTCAAAACCGGCGAATGCCGCCGGTTTAACGTCAAACGAACCTTCTTCTATCAGGCCTATCCAGGCCATGCGGTAATGCCTGACGTCTACCAGTATGCGGCAGGCTTCGCTCATTAGCCTATTCTTATCTTTCTCTTTTATTATGAGCTGAGATACGCTGCTGACGATCCGAAGAAGGTCATTCAGATGATTTATCTTGGCTTCCGCTTTCTCGCGGTAGATGACCTCATCACGCAGATCTAAAATCTTTTCTTTTATCTCGAGATTATCGTATCCCAGCTCCGTGATCAAAGATGCGATCTTGCCAAGGAATGATAGCGTAGACCTGAATTGTTTCTCAGGTACAACGGGAACCTCTCTTACCGCTTTCAGATATTTATCTACATCGTATCCGTAAGTCTTGGCTTGTTCTCTGAATCTATCGAGATCCGGCTTTTTAAAAAATACCTGCCCGGTAGCGAGAGTGGCTATATGCTTACCTTTTATTATTATCGGGGTCCCCCCATCCACCATCCCATTATCACAATCTTCAAGATTGAGCTCACCGGCCTTTTTAAGCTTACCGGTCATCGATATATTGCTCTTAAAGCAAGCCTTCAGCGAGTCGGGATTTATCCTGTGGAACTTAGTGCATATATCTCTCCATCCTATAGAGAGCAGTATCTCCTGTTCCGGATATGAGACAAATCCTATGGTGGCCCCGGTCGCCGCATTAAATGATTCGAATATCTGGCGCAAGCGTTCCATATCGATAATGTCTTTTATGGAATACCGGCCATCCACAAGATATTCTTTCGCGTGACCTGAGGCTTCTCTATTTTTGTCCGTTGATGAGCTTTTATCAGCCAATGAACCGCTCCTTTGATGCTATTAGATAATAACCGAGTAGGATATTAATTATACTATATAAACGGAATAAGTCAAACGGGACACTGCGCCGGGTGATTATTTTAAATCGCCTGTTGATGCGGCAGGCTTATCTCTTTCTGTATTTACTGAGGAGCTCTCTATACCGCTTGTCCTGCCGTACGTTATCTAGGTCCGGGTCTTTCTCCATATGCCTGAAGTCCCTGTAACCGCATTTCAACGCTTTCTCAAGCGCTTCTATACATAGCCGGGGCCTCTTAAGGAGCGAATAATCGCATGCAAGATTATAAAATACTGTGGGGTCTTTAGGGAGAAGCTGCGCAAGGCGCTGATCTATATCAAGCCCCTTCTCGTATACACCCTTACGGGAATAGGCCTCTCCAAGCAGGAATAGAGCGCTTACAAGGCGCGGGCTCTCCTTGATCACGTCTTCGTAAAACGATATTTCGAAATCTATATCCTCTTCTTCAGGGAGGTCTTCAATCTGCTTTATTACAACATTTCTGTTTTTCATGCGTCATATTATATCACCTTAAAGAAAAAATCGTAAAAAATTCCGGAGGCTTTACGGCAGGTCCCGGGAAAGCGGTTAAATTGATTAATCGCTAAATTAATTTGACAATTAATCATATTTCATGCTACGCTTACCTTATGACTAACTGCGATTTTAACGATCGATTCGTCA
>CAZHIO010000197.1:0-2977 GCA_964532615.1 uncultured Planctomycetia bacterium | reverse complement strand
GAAGCTATAGCGGCTTATGCAGTGGCGTCGCTTGATAGCGCATAGAGAATAAGAGCGCTAAATACTTCATATGGCAATAGAGATTTTTGTAAATTGAATTGTTGCTACGATCCATAACGGGGTGAAATCATGACAGTATGCATACATGCGATCTTCAATATCGTTCTGGTATTAGTCTTATTTTGGGTGATCATCGCGGTATCTTTCCGTAAAGAGATAAAGGCGGTCTTTGATAGGGACCCGGCCGCTGTGAATTTTCTCGAGGTGCTGCTGACATATTCCGGGCTGCACGCGATCATCTTCTACAGGATAGCGCACTATATACACGGCCTGCGGATACCGTTCTTTCCCAGGTGGCTGTCTCAGACAGGTAAGTTCTTTACAGGCATAGAGATCCATCCCGGCGCTATTATAGGAAACAAGCTATTTATCGACCACGGTATGGGCGTGGTGATAGGCGAGACGGCGATAATAGGAGACGGAGTTCTCTTATATCAGGGCGTGACGCTCGGCGGCACGGGGCTTCAGAAAGGTAAGAGGCATCCGACTATAGGCAACAGCGTAGTCATCGGTGCCGGAGCCAAAGTTCTGGGAAATATAACTATCGGCGACAACTCGTACATCGGCGCGAATGCTGTTGTGATAAAGGATGTCCCGCCCAACTCTACGGTAGTCGGCGTCCCCGGGCGCGTCACAAAACAGGAAGGAAAGAAGATAGACATAAGTCTGGACCACATGCATGTGCTCGACCCGATACTGCAGGAGATGGATGAGTTAAAGAAGAAGATAGAGGACCTCGAAAAGAAGCGATAACGGATATGCTAATATGACTCTGGAGGCGCGGTGAAAGTATATAATTCGCTCACAAGAAAGAAGGAAGAGCTTGTGACGATAAGAGAGAACGAGATAGGCATCTACGTATGCGGTCCTACCGTATATGATGAACCTCATATAGGACACGCCAGGAGCGCCTTCATATTCGATGTCGTACGCAAGTACCTTAAACATAAAGGCTATAGCGTAAAGTTTGTACGCAATGTTACGGATGTCGACGATAAGATCATAAATAAAGCCAAAGAAATCTCCCCTGAAGCAGCCGACCTGGTGGAGGCGGTAAAAGAGATCTCGAAGAGATACCTCGATTCTTATCACCGCGATATGAATCTTTTAGGAATAGTCAGTCCCGACAGAGAGCCGAAGGCGACCGAGTATATCCCTAAGATGATAACTTTTATAGAGAACCTTATAGCAAGAGGCGCCGCTTACGTATCCGGAGGCGATGTATATTTCGATATAAAGAAAGCCGGTGATTACGGAAAGCTCTCCAATCAGAATATCGAGAAGATGGAACTTGGCTTAAGAGTCTCATCCGGCGAAAAGAAGAAGGATAATCTCGATTTCGCTTTATGGAAGACGGCGAAAGAGGGCGAACCTTACTGGGACAGCCCTTGGGGAAAAGGACGTCCGGGATGGCATATAGAATGTTCCGTCATGAGCTCCGATATCTTAGGCGACGAATTCGATATACACGGCGGAGGGATAGACCTTATATTCCCGCATCACGAGAATGAGGTGGCTCAGTCCGAAGGAGCCGGCAAGGCTTTCGCGCGATACTGGATACATAACGGCCTGCTCACTATAAACAACGAAAAGATGGCGAAGTCCCTCGGCAACTTCATCTCGATACAGGACTTCATGAAGAGATATAAAGACGCGGATTATCTGAAACTGCTATTTCTGAATACTCACTATCGCCATCCCGTGGACTACACCGAAGAGAAGATATCGGAGATGAAGGCCCAGAAAGAGAGATTTACCATATTCTTCGATAAAGTAGGCAGGATAGCGAAAAACTCAGGGCTTAACGCTTCGGCGTCTCTTGAGACGATACGCGGTGTAAAGTCAGGAGACGCTTTCAGGAAAATATTTCAAGAGGCCATGGACGACGATTTCAATACGCCCCTGGCGCTCGCTTCGCTATTCGATATCGTGACGTTTGCCAACAAGTCCATGCAGGATAAAGATATCTTTACCCGTTACGAGACGGAAGATCTCCTGGCGACGAAGCAGCTGATAATTGACTTGGGCGGAGTCCTCGGCCTGAAACTTGAGAGGGACCTCTCTAAGCAGGATGTGGACGAGTCAGGGGTGCTCAGGCTGATAGAGGATAGAGATAACGCGCGCAAGAGAATGGACTTCAAGGCCGCCGATGATATAAGGAAGAAGCTTTCGGAAGAGATGGGAGTCATACTTGAAGATTCAAAAGACGGGACCGTATGGCGAAGAAGAGCATAAGACGCGGAGTATTCGTAACTTTCGAAGGCGTGGAGGGATGCGGCAAGAGCACTCAATCGAAATTGCTTTACGACTCTCTTAAGAAGCGTAAGATACGCTGCATCTATACCCGCGAGCCGGGCGGTACGGGATTAGGGGAGAAGATAAGGGATATAATATTGCATTCGAAAGGTCTCGCGATATCGGATCTGTCGGAGCTCTTCCTTTTTGAGGCCGCGCGAAGTCAGATCGTAAAAGAGATCATATCTCCCGCGCTGAAAGCCGGTAAGGTAGTGATATGTGATCGTTTCAGCGACGCCACTTTCAGTTATCAGGGGTACGGCGGCAGGATAGGGCTCGGCATTATCAAGACGCTGGACCGGATAGCTACCGGCGGCCTGAAACCGGATCTTACGATACTGCTTGACGTCGAAACCATAACCGGATTAAAGCGCGCGAGGTTGAAAGGCATCGACAGGATGGAGCTTAAAGATGTCGCTTATCATAAGAGAGTCCGCGCCGGATATCTTGATCTCGCCAGGCGCTATTGCGGCAGGATCAAGGTGATTAAAGTGACCGGTACCATAGAAGAGACGGCCCGCGTCGTGACGCAAGAGGTGAAACGTGTTGTTTGACAAGATAAAAGGGCATGACCGTGCGATATCATTCCTGAAGGGCGCGATTTCCGCGGGAAGGGTCGCTA
>CAZHIO010000196.1:0-2983 GCA_964532615.1 uncultured Planctomycetia bacterium | reverse complement strand
GCCGGGCCTAAATATGGACTTCGCGGCGCTCGAGGTCCGTGAAAAGTTCGCGCGCGTCAAGAATAAACTCCCCAAAGAGATAGAGAAGCCGATCATAGCTCAGTTCAAGCGCTCTGACGTACCGATCGTTATCATATCTATCACAAGCCTGAGACGGACCACGGAAGAGATACGTAAGATAGTGGACGAGAATGTGCGCGAACCGCTTAAGCGCATATCCGGCGTAGCGGACGCGGAAGTGGCCGGAGGGAGAGAGCGGAAGATACTCGTCGAGGCCGATCAGAGAAAGATGGCCGCTTATAACCTCTCGCTTGACCGTATAATATCTACGATAGGCGCGAATAACCTGAATCTTCTCTCAGGCGACATAGAGCGCACAAAAGACAAGTACCTCATAAGAACGATCGGTCTTTACATGACAGTTGATGATATAAAGAATATAGCGGTCTCATCGCTGCCCGACGGAACGATAGTGCGCCTGAAAGATGTAGCTACGGTGCTCGACTCGTATCTGGAGCCGTCAGGTTATGCGCGTGTAAATATACGTCCGGTCGTATCAATATATCTACAGAAAGAATCCACCGCCAATACAATACAAGTGGCGAACTCTATCGTGAAAGAGATAGATAAGCTGCGTGAATCTTTGCCCAAAGATCTGCAGCTTGTTATAACGAGCAACCAAGCCGAGTTTATAGAAAAATCGATAGAGAATCTTAAAGTAGCTCTTCTGCAGGGAGCCGGGCTCATCATAGTCGTGCTGTCATATTTTTTGATAAAGATGACTCGACGGCAGATAGCTTTATTGTCGGCTCTGCTGATGGTAGTGATATTCATACCGCCAAAATTTCTCTATCCTCTCCTTGCGGTGATGATCATAGCGGCGATCCTTATTAAGAAGGTGAGGCCGGTGCTGATAGTGAGCTCGGCTATCCCTATATCAGTTATCATAACTTTTATATTCATGTATTCTATGAAGCTGTCGGTGAATTTTATGACGCTCTTCGGGCTTGCGCTCGGAGTAGGTATGCTCGTCGACAACTCCATAGTAGTATTCGAGAATATCTTAAAGAAGAACGAAGACGGTATTCCGGGAATTCCCGGAGCTATAGCGGGTGCCGAAGAGATCTGGATAGCTATATGGGCATCCACCTTAACCACTATCGTAGTATTTTTGCCGATGGTATTCGTTGGTGAAGAGATAAAGCTTCTGTATGGAGGAGTTGCCTGGACGGTAACTATATCGCTTGTCGTATCGCTATTCGTAGCTATAACAGTGGTGCCTCTTCTTGCTTCAAGAACCCGCTTTAACATAGAAGATATACCGAAAGGGTACGGAAAAGCGAGCGTAGCCGGGTTCATGAAGACGCTGTATACGGTACAACGCAAGGGAGTCGTCTATGTTTTGAGGAACGCCAATCGCATATTTATCTTGGCGTTTATCGCTTTCGCGATCTCTCTATTCGGCCTCGGCAAGCTTGGCATGGAGTTCATGGGCACTACCGAGCAGAATAAATTCACGATATTCATCGAGCTGCCTACCGGAGCCAAGCTTGACGCTACCGACAAGATCGTAAAGAAAGTCGAAGCTATCGTAAAAGAGATACCCGAAGTAAAGTCTTTCTCAGCCAGAGTCGAGCCGTGGTCGAGCAAAGTATACGTAGAACTCGTGAGCCTGATGCAGAGACGTCGTTCGGTTGCCGAAGTAATCGAAAGCCTCCGACCCAAAGTCGAGAAACTGAAACCCGCTTTTATATATTTCGAAGAAGAGCAGGAAGTCGGAACGAAAGAAGTCATAATAGAGCTCTTCGGCTACGAATACGACACCATGCGCGAAGTCGCTATCTCCATGGCAACGCGTCTTGGGGCGATAAAAGGTTTCACAGATACAAAGATAAGGATGAGGGAGGGGCGTCCGGAGCTCGGACTAAAAGTTGATAAGAAAAAAACAGGCGTATTTGACATGACGACTACCGATGTAGCAGACGCGGTGCACGCACAAATGAGAGGGCTGCGCGCTACGCTGTTTCATACTTCATCGAGCGAAGTCGAGACTATCGCCAGGCTCGACGAGAAGTACCGCAAAACATTCAAAGATCTGCACAAGCTTATATTCACGAACAAGAATGACGATAGGGTGTATCTTGACCAGGTGGCCGATTTTAAATATGGCCTGGGCCCCAGCGAGGTGTGGCGTAAGAACAAGACCAGAATGATACAGGTTAGCGCTAATATAGGTAAGCACCCGCTGAGTAAAGCGGCAGAACTAACTAAGGAGGCTTTTAGCGATCTTAAATTGCCGGATGGATATTACTGGAGAATAGGCGGTAATTTTCCGACTATGATGGCTACGCAGAAGCAGTTCAAAGTCATAATATGGCTTATCATAATATTAATATATCTGGTTCTGGCATCGCTATTTGAATCTTACTATCAACCGTTCATCATAATGGTTTCAGTCCCGTTGGCGCTTATAGGAGTAACTGTGGCTTTATATTTAACGGGCAAGTCGGTCGGAATGGGCGTTCTGGTAGGCATAATGATGCTCGGCGGCATAGTAGTCAACAACGCGATCCTTCTGATAGATCACGCGAACAATCTGCGAAAACAGGGCGTTAATCATATAAAAGCTGTTATAGTCGCGTCCAGAGACAGGCTCAGGCCTATACTCATGACTACTATCACGACGCTATTAGGGTTGTTGCCGATGGCTATAAGTACCTCGGAAGGGTCAAACCTCTGGAGTCCGTTAGCAATAACTGTCGGAGGCGGCCTTATCAGCTCGACTGTGCTTACGCTCCTTATTGTGCCGGGCGTATATGTGGCATCAGGGAACTTAACTAAGACCCTCATGGTAAGGCTGAAGAGCCTGCCGGAGATGATTCGAAAGCTTACGGGACGTAAATAGCTGTTGTCATGATGAACAGGGTAGTAATAGTTTAGCCAAAAGAAGTAATCCGACGAGGACGTAGGGGAGGTTTAAACC
>CAZHIO010000195.1:0-2986 GCA_964532615.1 uncultured Planctomycetia bacterium | reverse complement strand
CACGCTTGCGGACCGCATACTGCAATTTACCGGCGCTATCAGCGAGAGAGAATTTCATGATCAGCTACTGGATGACATGGATCTCGAGAAAGAGCGCGGCATAACTATCAAAGCCAGCGCGGTCAGGATAGGCTATAAAGCTAAGGACGGGCTGACTTACGAATTGAACCTGATCGACACTCCCGGACACGTAGACTTCACTTACGAAGTATCGAAGTCCGTAGGCGCCTGTGAAGGCGCGCTTCTGGTAGTCGATGCTTCGCAGGGCGTAGAAGCGCAGACGGTGGCGAATCTCTATCTGGCAATGGAACACAATCTGGTTATAATCCCGGTCATAAACAAGATAGATCTGCCCAGCGCCCAGATCGACCAGGTAAGGCATGAAATATCCGATATATTAGGGCTGGACAAATCCGATATAGTGCTTGCAAGCGCTAAGCTTGGTACCGGGACAGAGAATATACTGGAAGCGATTGTGCAGAAGATACCTATGCCGAAAGGCGAGGCTAATAACCCTCTGCAGGCGCTCGTCTTTGACTCCAGGTTCGATATTTATAAAGGCGTTGTAGTTCTTGTGAGAGTGATGAATGGCGTCATCATGAAAGGAATGAAGATCATGATGATGTCGAACGGTATAATTTATGAAGTGCAGGAGGTCGGAGTTTTTAATCCGAGACAGACCTCGGTGGACAGCCTGTCGTGCGGAGAGGTGGGATACATAACCTGTAATTTCCGCGATGCCAGGGAGATATTCGTGGGAGATACGGTTACCGATGCCGACAATCCGGCCGCGGTGGCCCTTCCGGGGTATAAGAAGGTCCATCCTATGGTCTTCAGCGGGATATTCCCCGCCAACAGCGCCGACTTCCAGCTGCTTAAAGAAGCGATAGAAAAACTCAGGCTTTCCGACGCGGCTTTTGTGTTTGAGGTAGAAAAATCCGCTTCGCTCGGGATGGGTTACAGGTGCGGATTCCTCGGTCTTCTGCATATGGAGATAATAGAGCAGAGACTTGAAAGAGAATACGATCTTAACCTTGTCATAACTACGCCGAGCGTAGTCTACAGGATATTGATGAAGAGCGGCGATATAGTGGAGGTCGATAACCCGGTGAAGCTTCCGAATTCCGGCGAGATAGAAGATACCGAAGAACCGTATGTGAGAGCGTATATCATAATCCCGAAAAGCTGTATCGGAACCGTATTGGAGCTATCGGAATCGCGCAGAGGATCGTATGTCTCGACCGAGTATCTCGATGATACGAGAGCGCGTATAATATACGATATTCCGCTGTCGGAGGTTATAATAGACTTTTACGACCGGATAAAATCGGCAACTAAAGGTTACGGATCGCTCGATTACGAACTTCTGGATTACAGGCCCACGGATATCGTTAAGCTGGATATACTCGTTAACGGCGAAGTCTACGACGCGTTCTCGTCGATCGTATTTAAAGACAGGGCCTACGCGAAGGGCAGAGCCGTAATAGAAAAACTTAAGGAGACCATACCCCGGCACCTTTTTCAGATAGTGCTTCAGGCGTCCATAGGCGGAACCGTAATAGCGCGCGAAACTATAAAGGCGGTAGGTAAGAACGTCACAGCCAAGTGTTACGGCGGGGATATCACCAGAAAGAGAAAACTCTGGGAGAAGCAGAAGGCGGGAAAGAAGAAGATGAAGCAGTTCGGCAAGGTCGAGATACCGCAGGAAGCGTTTTTTGCGGCGCTTAAGGCACAATAGACAGAAAGAGAGCGTATGAATAAAGAGAGGGTGAAATCACAGGTGAGAGAATGGGTCGAATCGATATTAATAGCGTTGGCGATAGCGATAGTCATACAGACTTTTATAGTACAGGCGTTCAAAATACCGTCCGGCTCTATGATACCTACATTCAATATAGGCGACAGGATATTCGTTAATAAGTTTCTCTACAGCGCGAGGGTCCCGTTCGTAAACTGGAGGCTTCCGATATTGGATATAAAAGAGCCTAAGCGCGGAGATATCATAGTATTTGTATCTCCGGAGGACCCAAAAAAAGATTTTGTAAAACGCCTGATAGCTTTCGGAGGCGAGAAGGTCGAGATAAGGGACGGAAAGGTGCTCGTGAACGGACGCAACCTCGATCTTCCGGCCATAAAGGAAGTATATTATTATAACGCCGGAGAGTACGGAGAGTCGGGTAAGGCCATAATCGTTCCGGAAGGCCGCTACTTTGCGCTCGGAGATAACAGCGCCAACTCGCGCGATTCGCGTTACTGGGGATTCGTTCCGAGAAAGAATCTGGTGGGTAAAGCTGTAGTGATATATTGGCCTCTTAACAGGATCAAAAATATAAACAGGTGACCGATGGGACAGGTTACACTCGCTAATAAGATATCGATAGTCCGGATAATATTAATCCCGTTCTTTATTACAGCTGTCGTCTACTCCAGATTGGATATAGCGCTCTTCGTCTTCATAATAGCGATCATTTCCGACGCGGCCGACGGATTTATCGCGCGGGCCCTAAAACAGCAGACTCAGCTCGGCACCATACTCGATCCCATAGCCGATAAGCTTCTCTTGACCAGCGCCTATCTTTGTCTTTCCGTACTGGGTAATATTCCGGAATTTTTAAGGATGCCTCCGTACGTTCCGATAATTGTTATATCGCGTGATGTCATAATAGTCATAGGGTCTATAGTCGTATATGTGGTCAGAGGCGACGTGAAGATCGCGCCGAGCATACTGGGAAAAGTGACGACGTTCTCGCAGATGATAACCATAGTCTGCATCCTCGCGAAATTCGGATATTCATACATAGTCTGGAGCGTCACGGTGTTTTTAACTATAGCTTCCGGACTTGACTATGTCATGAAAGGCAGTAAGCTATTGAGCGAAAATAATATATTTAAGAAAGCGGGGTGAGGGAAGATGAATCCTATAGCGGCGCTTGCGCTCTCAGTGATTCTCGCGTATCTGATAGGTTCTTTTCCGACGAGCTTTCTC
>CAZHIO010000194.1:0-2997 GCA_964532615.1 uncultured Planctomycetia bacterium | reverse complement strand
TTTACGAGTTCGCTAATAGGGGCGGTAGTCGGCGGGGGAACGATATATGCTATGGGCATTATCGGTAAGATCCTTTTTAAGAAAGATGCGATGGGCGGCGGCGACGTAAAGTTGATGGCTATGATAGGGGCTGTGCTCGGATATAAACTTACGCTCTTCACTTTTTTTCTCGCGCCTGTATTCGGCGCGGCAGTCGGCCTTATCATGAAGATAAGAGACGGAAGAGAGACGATAGCATACGGGCCATATCTCTCTTTAGCGGCGATAATAGCGATATTTTTCGGCGATAGATTATTAAGCTCATTTTTCTATTATTAAAAGAGACGAATAACAGAAAGGAAGAGTATGCTTAGATATATGACAAGCGGCGAATCGCACGGAGAAGCTATGCTCGCCATACTGGACGGCATGCCTTCGGGCCTTAAGATAGAAGAGTCGAAGATAAATAGAGACCTCGGCCGGCGGATGTTCGGTTACGGCAGGGGTAAGCGCATGAAGATAGAGGCTGACAAGGTGCGTCTGGTTTCCGGACTGAGAAAGTCCGTCACTATCGGCAGTCCTATCGCGATAATGATAGATAATATCGATAATTCAATAGATAAGCTGCCCGCTGTCTTTAACGCGCGTCCCGGGCATGCCGACCTGTCAGGCGCTATCAAGTATGACCTTAAGGATATCAGAAACGTCCTGGAGAGAGCCAGCGCGCGCGAGACCGTCGCGAGAGTGGCGATCGGCGCGATCGCTAAGGCGTTACTCTCCGAATTCGGAATAGATATAGCCAGCCACGTTACCGTTATCGGCGGCATAGAGGCACAGACTAAAGACCTGGGATTCGATCGTCTCGTCTCGATAGCCGAGAAGTCTCCCGTCAGATGCGCCGACGCGGACGCGTCGAAACTTATGTGCGCGGAAATAGACGACGCTATGGATGATGGCGATACTCTCGGCGGGATATTTGAAGTGATAGTAAGAGGAGTGCCGGTCGGATTAGGCAGTTATGCTCAATGGGATAAGCGCATAGAAGCGCGTTTAGCGCGAGCGGTTATGTCGATCCAGGCCGTTAAGGGGGTAGATTTCGGCGCCGGTTTTGAAGCCTCCGGAATGAGAGGATCCATGGTGCATGACGAGATCTTCTATGATAAGAAGAGGGGATTCTTCAGGACCACAAATAACGCCGGCGGTATCGAAGGGGGCATGACTACAGGGGAGGCCATTGTCCTGCAGGCGGCGATGAAGCCTATCGCAACCCTTATGACTCCGCTCGAGAGTGTTAATATTAAGACTAAGAAACCGGTCAGGGCCAGCGTCGAGCGGTCCGATGTCTGCGCGGTACCGGCTGCCGGCGTGATAGGGGAGTCGGTGATAGCCATAGAGATCGCAAATGCTATGATAGAAAAGTTCGGCGGCGACTCCCTGCGTGAAATGAAGCGCAATTACAACGGATACATGGAACAGGTCAGAAAATTCTGATGAAGAATATAGTGCTTACAGGGTTTATGGGAACGGGGAAGACGACGATAGCTATTGAGCTGTCACACCGGTTAGGGATGAAGTATCTTTCGGTTGACGATCTGATAGAGAAGAGGGAGAACCGCACCATAAACGAGATATTTACCGATAGCGGAGAGGACTATTTTCGCGACGTTGAGAGCGCGGTGATACGTGACGCCGCTTGTAAAGATAACATGGTCATTGATACCGGAGGCGGTGCCATGATAAGGGATGAGAATATAGCTTATATGAAATCCAGCGGTATCGTAATATGCCTTGCGGCCGATGAAGACGTTATCATGGAGCGTACAAAGAAATATAAGCACAGGCCGCTTTTGAACGTGGAAGATCCGAAGAGAAAGATACGCGATCTTCTTGCGAAGAGAGCTCCGTATTACGCCAAGGCCGATTACAGGATCGATACCGGCGCGTTTACGGTCAGGCAAGCGGTTGAGAAGATAGTTGAGATCGCCGAGAAAAAGATGAAGAACGATAGAGGCCCCGCATAATGGAACCCAGAAAAAGGCTTTGGATAGGCGCAACCCTTATGGCCGTTATAATATTCAACTACATTCTCATAGGCGCTCCGCTTCTGTCGAAATCCTATTCTATTAATCAGAAGACAAAAGTCATATTAGTGAAGCAGATAAGGTCCAGCGGCATATTTAATAATATGGATGATGAATATATGCTGGAGCTATTCCGTAAGGAGAGGTCGACTATCAATACGAAGATAATGATATTGAACGCCCTTACCGTTACGGTCACGTTCTTAGCGTTGAGCTGGACGTTATTTGGATTGATATTTAAGAGAAAGTGAGCTGTTGCAAAGGGGCAGCATGAACAATACTATATTTTCTGAATTATGTAAATGTAACGACGGGCAGATATGCATATTTTGCAAGGTTTTAACCGTTATATGCATAGCGGCCGTAAGCGCGCTTATAGGTTACTTGATAGGAAAGAAGAAGAGATGAAAAGCTCAGCGGCTGTAAGAAAGATAACATTGGATGATCCCGAATATCCTAAAAACTTACGGAATATACACAGGCCGCCGAAGCAGCTGTATGTAAACGGCAGCTTGCTTGTCGACGACGAGGTTGCGGTCGCTATAGTAGGTTCGCGCAGAGCATCCCTTTACGGGTTAGAGACCAGCCGGAAGCTGGCGTACGAACTCGCCGTCAGAGGCGTAACGGTCGTAAGCGGAATGGCGCGCGGGATCGATACGGCCGCGCACGAAGGAGCCCTTAAGGCAAAGGGCAGGACTATCGCCGTGATGGGTAGCGGCCACGGGAATATCTATCCGCCTCAAAACAAGAAGCTTTACGGGGAGATCGCCAAGTCAGGCGCGGTAGTTACCGAGTTTGAGGATAGCATGGAGCCGCTGCCATATAATTTTCCGCAGCGCAACCGCATAATAAGCGGGCTTTCGCTCGGAGTGATAGTTGTTGAGGCCGCAAAAGACTCCGGAGCGCTGATAACGGCGACCCTTGCCGCCGAGCAGGG
>CAZHIO010000193.1:0-3001 GCA_964532615.1 uncultured Planctomycetia bacterium | reverse complement strand
CTTCTTTCGGCTCTAACGTAGACAGGCACCAGCATATAGGCAAAGGCAATATAGGGCCGGAAGGCATGAAGCGCATAATAAACCACCCAAAACTTAAGAATGCGGCTTTTATCATGGAGACCCCGAAAGATACAGCGAGAGACGATAAGATGAATATGGAAGCGGTAAAGAGGATGATTAAAAATAGATGATAGAAGAAAAGTTATTTCCGTTCGATACCATAGAGCCGAAGTGGCAGAAGTTCTGGCGCGAAAAGCGGCTCTTCAATGTGAATACCGATGACGCAGCAGGCAAGTACTACTGTCTGATGATGTTCCCGTATCCATCCGCCGCCCTGCATGTAGGCCACGGCAGGAATTATATAATCGGCGATGCCGTGGCGCGGTATAAGATGATGCGCGGATTTAAAGTGCTCACGCCGATGGGATTCGACGCTTTCGGTCTCCCGGCGGAGAATGCGGCTATAAAGAGCGGCATCCACCCTGAAATATCCACCCTTAATAATATAGAGACTATGAAATCCCAGTTTAACCGCTGGGGTGTAGAATACGATTGGGACAGAGAAGTCATATCCTGCCTGCCGGCATACTATAAATGGACTCAGTGGATCTTCCTTAAGTTGTATGAGAAGGGCCTTGCCTATAAGAAGAAAGCGTTCGTAAACTGGTGCCCGTCCTGCAAGACAGTTCTGGCGAATGAGCAGGTCATAGATAACGCCTGCGAACGCTGTTCTTCCGAAGTTATGCAGAAGGACCTTGAGCAATGGTTCTTCAAGATCACGGAATATGCCGGGCGCCTCCTAAAGGATATAGACAAGCTGACAGATTGGCCGGAACGGGTAAAGATCATGCAGAGGAATTGGATAGGTCAAAGTCGCGGCGTGGAGATAGATTTTAAGATCGACGGCACCGGCGAAACGCTGAAATGCTTTACCACGAGAGCCGATACCATATACGGCGTTACGTTCATGGCTATAGCTCCCGAACATCCTATGGCCTATAGCCTGATAAAAGGCGTGAAAGACGAAGCAGGCATGATCAGGTCGATCCAGAAGATGCGCGATATGTCCAGGATAGAGAGATCCGATGCTGACGTGGAAAAAGAAGGCGTCTTTACCGGCAAACATGTTGTAAATCCGCTGAACGGGGATAAGATACCCGTATATGTGGCGAATTATATCCTTATGGAGTACGGATCGGGGGCGATAATGGCGGTTCCCGCTCATGACCAGAGAGACTTCGATTTTGCTAAAAAATACACTCTGCCGATAAAGGTAGTTATCGATAATCCTGAGTGTCCGCTTAACGCCGATACCATGAAAGAGGCCTATACCGGCGAAGGGGTCATGGCCGGATCGGGCGAATTTAACGGAATGCCGTCGTCCGAGTCTATCGAGAAGATCGCCGATCATTTCGAAAAGAGAGGATTAGGGCGGCGCGCCACGCAGTATAAACTCCGCGACTGGCTTATTTCGCGTCAGAGATATTGGGGAGCTCCCATCCCGATAGTCTATTGCGCAAAATGCGGAACCGTGCCTGTGCCTGAAAAGGACCTGCCGGTACTGCTGCCTCATGATGTTGAATTCAGGCCGACCGGAGAGTCGCCGCTCAAGCATGCCGAAGGTTTCGTGAATGCGAAATGCCCTAAATGCGGCGCTTCCGCTTCCCGCGAGACCGATACCATGGATACATTTGTCGATTCGAGCTGGTATTATCTGCGCTATATAACGCCAAAATTGGAAGATAAGCCGTTCGATACTTCTACGGTGAATAAATGGCTGCCGGTCGATCAGTACATAGGAGGAGTGGAACACGCTATACTTCATCTGCTCTACTCCAGGTTCATAACGAAATTTCTGTCCGATATCGGCCGCGTCGGGTTTGACGAGCCGTTCAAGAATCTCTTTACTCAGGGCATGATCACAAAGAACGGCGTAAAGATGTCAAAATCCAAGGGAAACACCGTTAGTCCGGATGAGCTTATAAATGAATACGGCGCGGATACGGTCAGATTATATACGTTATTTATAGGGCCTCCGGAGAAAGACGCGGAATGGTCCGACAGGGGAGTCGAAGGGGCGTTCAGGTTTCTTGGAAGAGTATGGAGGCTTGTCGAGGCGGTCAAAGGGCCGAAAAAAAGATCTTCCGGATCGGCTGCCGCCGGCTCGTCAGGCCATGGCGGCGCCGGGCTGTCAAAGGATGAAGCCGCCTTAAGACGCAAGATCCATCTGACTATAAAGAAGGTTACCGAAGATCTTGACGGCGGGTTTCACTTCAATACGGCTGTAAGCTCTATAATGGAGCTCGTTAACGAATCTTACGACCTGATCGGCAAGACCGATAAAGCGCATGATTCGCGCGTCCTGAATGAAGCAGTGGACAGCGTTATAGTCCTGCTTGCGCCGTTCGTACCGCACATAGCCGAGGAGATGTGGCAGACTTCAGGAAAGCCCGCCAGCATATTCCGGTCGAAGTGGCCTTCGTTCGACAAGGATGCGATCATAGAAGAGACGATAACTTTACCCGTTCAGATAAACGGAAAACTCAGATTTAAGGTCGATGTCCCTTTCGACATAAAAGAAGAGAAATTAAAAGAATTTGTACTTGCCGATCCGAAAGCAAAGACATGGATCGGCGCCTCTCCGGTAAAAAAGATCATCATCGTCCCTAAGAAACTCGTCAGTATAGTTATATAAAAGCTCGAGCATCTCACTAAGTATAATCCAACCCGTATCGTATATTTATGAAAGGCGCGTAAGAGCATATGTTTGATCTGGAGCCTCTTGAAAAGAAGGTGCTGATCTTTTTACTCGCGACGCTCCTCCTCGGTACCGGAGTCATAATATATAAGAAATCCTGCCCGACAGGCAGCTTGCGGATAGAATATTCAGGAGCAAGAGTCGCGGCCGTTCACCGTGAGATTACGGATGACGCTGTCAGGAAGGTGAACATTAATACTTCTTCCGCGGATGAGCTGATGTCTATAAAAGGCGTAGGAAAAG
>CAZHIO010000192.1:0-3004 GCA_964532615.1 uncultured Planctomycetia bacterium | reverse complement strand
CGCCTCTTACACGAAAAAAGGCTTAAGGAGCGTCACCCGAATTTTAGCCTGAATGATAAAATGCGGGTCTCCAAAGAATATTATTGCTGTGGCTTACATGCGTCGAAGGGTGGCGCGCCTGGGCGGAATCGAACCGCCATACATGGCTTCGGAGGCCATTGCCTTATCCGTTAGGCCACAGGCGCATTCTGTTCAATATAGCACCATTGCCGGCAAATTTCACTTATTTATTGATTTTCTTAGCGAAAGTTATATACTGATAGGAACAATTTATGAAGGGGGTGAGCACAGATGAAGCGTTTAATGAGTTTAGTTCTGGTAGTAATGATAGCTGCGTCGGTTACGACCGTATGCGCCATGGCCATGGATGATAGCAATAAGGGCCCTGTCGGAAAGGTTGTTTCCGCAGCCGTCGATACAACCAAGAAGGTTGGCTCAACAGCCGGTGATACCGTCAAAGCGGTTACCGGAGGCACCGCAACGGTGACGAAAGATGTAACCGGAGGAACCAGCGAAGCCGTCAATACTGTTTCGGATACTACGGTAGATGCCGCCGAAGGCGTAACGGGAGCTACAGGCGATGCAGTCAACGCGGTTACCGATACCGCGGAGCAGGCTGTCGGATACGGTTCTAAATAACCGTCTTCCTAATTAAAATGAAAGAGAGCGGCGTTTATTTCCGCTCTCTTTCATTTTTCTTCAAGTGGCGTTAGATCTCGCGCCACTTTCCCGGCTCTATTCCGGTCAGATCATATGGTCCGAAACTTGTACGGATAAGGCGTTTCACGGGTCTTCCCAACGCCTCGAACAAACGTCGCACCTCTCTGTTCTTGCCTTCCGTTATCGTCAACTCAACTACGGTATTGTAAGGCTGGGTGGATAGCACTTTAAATCCTGTCGGGCGCGATATTTCGCCTTTACCTATATCTATTCCTCTTAAAACCTTACGCTCATCCTCTTTTATTATCGCGCCTTCGACGGTAGCTACATATGTGCGCGGTATCTTATTCTCCGGATCTGTCATACGGTTGCCAAAAACTGTATCGTTGGTAAATATCAATAGCCCCTCGGTATCTTTATCGAGTCTTCCGACCGGAAATATCCAGTCGCCTACATCTTCCAGTAGATCATATACGGTCGGCCGGAGCTTCTCGTCGCTTCTGGTAGTGATATACCCGGAGGGCTTATTCAGCAGAATATATCTCGGCCTCTTCTTCTTGGCGCTGATATCATCAATAGTTATCTTGTCGGTATGCCGAATATTTTTATTAGGGTCTATAACGGGAGCTCCATTTACCTTAACCCTGCCGCTTCTTATAAGTTTATAGCTAAGGCTTCTGGAACACAGTCCCAGCTTAGGCAGAGTCCGCACGAGGGTCAGAGACCTGCGGATAGAAGACTTCTTATTTGAAACCGGAGGATTTTTTATCTTTACCTCCTTTTAAATATACTTGGCGTTTATTTTGCGGGAAACGCTCTATCGCGTACCGAAGCATGGTGCGCGGCATATCTTTATGATGTTTTTCGAGAAAGCGCTCTTCGGTCTTTACATCTATACGCTTGCCTACTTCGCGAAGCATCCATCCTGCGGCTTTATGTATCAGATCATGCTTGTCGTCTATCAATATCTCGACGATTGCGAGCGTATGTTCGGATTTGCCGTCCTTAATATAACTGAATGTCGCCATTATGGCTATTCTTCTTTCCCACAAGTTCCCGCTCCGGGCGAGCTTATACAGTACGGACTTATCTCTATCTTTTAAGAAAGCTCCTACTATCCGTTCAGCCGTGAGATCTACCAGATCCCAACTATTTATGTACTTGGTATTTCTGAGATAGGCTCTGTATATTTTTCTCCGCCGGTATTTATCGCCTTTCTCGAACTTTGATACGAGCATAAGAAGAGCAGTCAACCTCTCTTCGTGAACCGGCGATCTCAATAAAACCATGGCATCTTTAATGCTGAGAGATGTGTGTTTTATTACTAAGGCTCGCACCTTAGGCACTGTTACGCCTATAAATCTGTCTCCCTCTCCATACTCTCCGGGACCGGTCTTAAAGAACCTTTGCAGTATCTTTGCTTTATCGGGATCGGCCTGGTCGCGGAGATCTTTCTTCAGCTCATTGAGCATGTTCCGCCGCCGGTTTTGCTATATCGCGCACACCTTTTGCAACCGCTCTTATAGAGCTCTCCGGCGTCGAAGCTCCGGCGGTTATGCCGACCGATTTCGCGCCTTTAAACCACTCGGCTCTTATTTCGTCCGGAAAATTAACCCAATGCGTCATCTTGTTGATGGACCGCGATATCTGATACAGGCGCTTGGTATTCGCGCTCGATCTCGATCCGACTACTATAACTACATCGTTATTAATAGGAAGGGCTCTTGCCTCTTTCTGTTTTGTCTTCGTAGGAGTGCATATCGTGTTCCTGAATACCAGGTCCGGGATGAATTTTCTTAAGGCTCCGACGATCTCCAGCACCCGCGTCTCTTCCTGAGTAGACTGAACAACTATGCCGGCTCTTCTTAAGCGCTTTAACACCTTACCGGAAATATCCGACCGGGAACTTATGATCACGGGCCTTGTCTTTAACTGCCCGACTATTCCGCGGACCTCATCGTGCTCTTTATCGCCTATAATTATGACGGTCCTATGATCGTGTTCCAGCCTCTTCGCGATCGCATGTATCTCTTTCACCATCGGGCAGGTGGCGTCGATGATCTTATACCCGGCGCTGCGCGCATCATCGATAGTGCTCCGCTTGCCGCCGTGCGCACGAATGAGCAGCGTCCTGCCGCGGCCTCGCCCGAGGCTCTTTATCTTTTTTATTCCCGAAACCTTGAGCTTCTCTACTACGACCTCGTTATGCACGATGTCGCCGAGCATGTAAACTTTACGTCCGGACTCCCCCGCTTCACGGGCTATCTGCAGTGCCCTCTTGACCCCGAAACAGAATCCGGAACTTTTAGCTATATTTATCGTCGGATGGCTCATGTTAGGTATT
>CAZHIO010000191.1:0-3009 GCA_964532615.1 uncultured Planctomycetia bacterium | reverse complement strand
TCGATAAGTTCGGCGAGAGCGGCAAGTTTCTGCGAACGGCATTCTTTAAATTCTTCAATACGGATCTTATGGAATTTTTTGCTGATAACGGACTTCAGATGAAGATTGAGCGACAGGGGCGCGTCTTCCCGATCACGGATAAAGCCAGATCGGTTGTAGATGTGCTCGGTAAGTCTCTGTCCGAAAACGGCGTTAAGCTTATGTGCAATTCAAGGCTCAAATCGATTCAGGCCAAGACGGGATATTTTGCTCTGGAGATGGAGAGCGGCAGTGTTGTGTTAGCCAAAAGGGTCGTTCTTGCCGTCGGTGGCGCTTCATATAGAGCTACAGGCTCATCGGGGGATGGTTTCAGTTTAGCCTCGGCGATGGGGCATAATATAGCCGCGCTAAAGCCCGGCCTCGTTCCGCTGACTACAAAAGAAGCATGGGTAAAGGACCTGCAGGGCTTAGGGCTTGAAAATGTGCGCATTACTTTCGGGAGCGGCAAGAAGAGATTGGTTTCGGAGATAGGCGAGATAATGTTCACGCACTTTGGCGTGTCGGGGCCCCTGGTCCTGGACCTTAGCGGTGATGTAGTAAGTCTTTTGACTGAAGATCATACGGTGGCGCTTTCAATCGACCTTAAGCCCGCCTTAACCGCGCCGCAGCTGGAAAAAAGGCTTCTTGGCGATCTGACGCGTCCCGGTAACGCGCTGTTTAAGAATGTTATCAAAGGCTATCTTCCGCAAAGATTAATAGAGGTATTTATGCGGCTATCCGGCATACCTACAGACAAAGAGGCCAATCAGATAACGCAGAAAGAGAGGCGGTCCGTAGTCAATATGTTTAAAGCTTTGCCGCTAACGATCAAGGGCTCACTCCCTATCGAGGAGGCGATGGTTACCGGCGGAGGGGTGTCTATTCGCGAGATCGATCCAAGAACTATGGAATCTAAAATTATACCGGGATTATATTTTGCAGGCGAGATCATTGACGGCTGCGCCGCAAGTGGAGGTTATAATCTGCAACAGGCTTTTTCTACGGGCTATCTTGCGGGCGAAAGCGCCTCTGGTAGCGTCGACAGGCCTACCGGCGATCTGAAAAAAGGTAAAAGGTAATTACGATGCCGAAAAAATTAATCGAGCAGGTGCTTGAGACTATCAGGAACTACGAGCTTATCAAGCCAGGCGATTCGGTTCTGGTGGCCTGCTCAGGAGGCCCCGATTCCGTCTTTCTGCTTCATGCTATCACAAACCTTAAGAATAAATTAAAACTGAGAGAAGTGTCTGTATGCAGCTTAGATCACGGTTTGCGCGGAGACGAATCTAAGGCCGACTCGTTATTTGTAAAAAAAATAGCTTCTCGGCTTGATCTTAGGTATATATATAAAAAGATCGATCTTAAAACCGATAAACAGAAAGAATTATCCGTAGAAGAACTGGCGAGAGCTGCGCGATACAAGTTTTTTAAAGAAGCGGGAAGTAAAGCATCGGCCGATGTCATTGTAACGGGCCATACCCTGGACGATCAGGCCGAGACCGTACTGATGAGGGTCATCAAGGGCGCGTCCCTGAAAGGGCTTATAGGAATAGCAAATTCGAGAGATGATGGAAAATTCCGAATAGTCCGCCCGCTATTAGAGCTGGAAAAGAAAGATATTGTGAGATATCTCGATGATAGTAATATTGACTACAGAATAGACCGGACGAATAGCGAGCCTATTTATTTCAGGAACATTGTCCGCGCAAAGATAATACCTTATCTCGAGAAGTTTAACCCCAAGTTAAAACGGGCCTTATTTAACATGGCTCAACACCTAAGGGAAGATTTTGAATATATAGAAAACTCCAATGCCGGAACCGATAACATGGTCAGGGAATCTAAGAACGGAGTAATTGAGGTCGGTCTTAAAGACCTGGTTATCCAGGCCAGAGCGATACAAAAAGAGATATTGCGGGATTGTCTGGGCAAAGCCGGCGGGGATGTTAAGAAATTATCCTTCAGGCACTGGAAAGAGATGGAAGCTATGGTAAACCGAAAAGCTAAAGGCAGCTCAGTCCATCTTCCCGGAGGCATCAGGGTGGCTCGGAGCGAAAAATCCCTGAATTTCTCCAAGATCAAGAAATCAGCGGGCATATAACCTTGATATTGCAATTATAACCTGTTAAAATACCATCTAAACAAACGGAGCTTAAAACTAAATGGAAAAGAAGAGCGATAGGAATAGGAACGTTCCACCGGTAAAGAATAAAGGTAATTTTTTTATCTGGTTCTTCATAATTCTCGGCGTGATGTATCTCTTTAACGCCTTTAACCAGACCGCAACCGAAAAACCCGTACAGGATATATCTTACGCCAAGTTCTTTCAGATACTTAAGGATAATAATACTACAAACAGGATAGCATCTTGCGTGAAGGTGGAGAATATCCTTAAAGGCGCATTTTCAGACGGCTCTAAATTCTCGGTAAACATACCGGATGTCGATCAGGACCTTATCAGAAGCCTGCGTGATAACGTTAAGGACTTTGATATAAAGCCTCCGAAGACGATGCTTATAAACATATTTTATTCACTTGCGCCCATGGTCCTATTCATCCTATTCCTATGGCTCTTCGTTTATAGGGGCAGCGCGTCACAGGGTGGCGGGAGGTTCATGTCTTTCGGAAAGTCCAAGATAACCCTTGGCTCTGATTCTAAAGTAAAGATCACATTTCAGGATGTAGCGGGAGTAGATGAGGCTAAAGAAGAGCTTCAGGAAGTTATAGAGTTCCTTAAGGACCCGAAAAAATTTCAAAGGCTCGGTGGAAAGATACCTAAGGGGGTCTTGCTTATGGGGCCTCCGGGTACCGGTAAGACCTTGCTTGCCAAGGCTGTTGCGGGGGAAGCAAGCGTACCTTTTCTTTCGATGTCCGGCTCGGATTTCGTGGAAATGTTCGTTGGCGTAGGCGCTTCAAGGGTAAGGGACCTATTTGAACAGGCTAAGAAATCCGCAAAGGTTAGCGGGCGAGGCGCTATTATATTCATAGACG
>CAZHIO010000190.1:0-3031 GCA_964532615.1 uncultured Planctomycetia bacterium | reverse complement strand
ATTAAAGATTATCGAGCAGTTCAAGAATAGTGATAATAAGCCGGAATGGATGATATTGGATGTTATACCGGTCATCCCCCCGGACCTTAGGCCTCTGGTTCCGCTCGATGGCGGAAGGTTTGCGACCAGCGATCTGAACGATCTTTACAGGCGCGTTATAAATAGAAATAACCGCTTAAAGAAGCTTATCGGTTTAAAAGCCCCGGAGATCATTATCAGGAATGAAAAGAGGATGCTCCAGGAAGCCGTTGACGCGCTATTCGATAACGGCAGACATGGTAAAGCGGTTCTGGGTCCGGGAAACAGGCCGCTGAAATCTTTATCTGATATGTTAAAAGGGAAGCAGGGCAGGTTCAGACAGAATCTGCTCGGTAAGCGCGTCGATTATTCCGGCAGAAGCGTGATCGTGGTCGGGCCGGAGCTAAAACTCAGAGAATGCGGGCTACCTAAAAAGATGGCTCTTGAATTATTCGAACCTTTCATCATTAAGAAATTGAAAGAGAAGGGTTTCGTACATACGATAAAGAGCGCCAAGAAGATGGTTGAAAAGGCAAAGCTTGAGGTATGGGATATACTTGACGAGGTTATTAAAGATCATCCTGTTATGCTTAACCGCGCGCCTACGCTTCACAGACTGGGAGTCCAGGCGTTCCAGCCGGTCCTTATCGAAGGCAATGCAATAAGGATACACCCGCTTGTATGTACGGCGTTTAACGCAGATTTCGACGGAGATCAGATGGCTGTGCACGTGCCTCTTTCGATCGAAGCGCAGATGGAATGCACCCTCCTGATGATGTCCACCAATAACATATTTTCCCCGGCTGACGGCAGACCCATAACCATCCCCACCCAGGATATAGTTTTAGGCTGCTACTACTTGACCAAAGAACGTCCCGGAGATAAGGGTGAGGGCAAATATTTTTCAGGGGTCGATGAGGTTATTATCGCCTACAACGATGAAGAGATCGCCGTTCACGCTAAAATAAAGGTGCTCATTAAGGACAAGCTTATTGAAACAACGGTCGGCAGGGTTATATTCAATACGCTGCTGCCGGAAGGCATAGAGTTCGTAAACGATACCATGTCGAAGTCTAAATTATCGAAGACTATTTTTAATTGTTACAATTTAAAAGGGCATCAGGTCGTAATAAAACTTCTCGATGATCTTAAGAAGCTCGGTTTCGAAGAGGCTACCAAGGCAGGCCTTTCCATATCGATAGACGATCTTCATATACCTCAAAAGAAGGACGAATATTTAAAACGTACGAAGTTGGATGTCGATCATGTCGAAGAACAGTATACGAACGGTCTGATTACGGATAGAGAGCGCTATAATAAGATCATAGACTTATGGACACATACGACTGAAGACGTCTCTGATCTTATATTCCTGGGTCTGGATTCTTTTAACCCCATATTCATGATGGCGGATTCCGGAGCCCGCGGCTCAAAACTTCAGATAAGGCAGCTGGCAGGTATGAGAGGTTTAATGGCAAAACCGTCGGGCGAGATCATAGAGACGCCCATTACGGCCAATTTCCGCGAAGGCTTGACCGTGCTTGAGTACTTCATCTCGACTCACGGAGCCAGAAAAGGTCTTGCCGATACGGCGCTAAAGACCGCCGATTCGGGATACCTCACCAGAAGGCTTGTAGATGTCGCCCAGGATGTTATCATTACTCAGGATGATTGCAAGACAATGAACGGGATATTGATCAGCGCGATCATAGAAGGCGACGAAGAGGTTGTAAAGCTTTCCGAGAGGATCGTAGGAAGAGTCGCTCTCGATAATATCGTAGATGTTATTACGGATACGGTTCTCGTAGAGGCCGGAAGCGAAATAACCGAAGATAAGGCGAAGCAGATCGAACAGAACGGTATAGAGAAGATACGCATACGCAGCGTCCTGACGTGCGAGAGCGAACATGGCGTTTGCGCTAAATGTTACGGACGCAATCTCGCTACCGGACGCATGGTGGATCTCGGAGAGGCCGTCGGTATCATTGCCGCACAGTCGATAGGCGAGCCCGGCACACAGCTAACTATGAGAACGTTCCATATCGGAGGTACTGCATCGAGAATAGTTGAGCAGTCGTATCTCGAATCAAAGTATAAAGGTGTTGCGAAATACCATAATCTCAAGGTCGTGCATACCAAGAAAGAGGGCGAGGTCGTAGTCCTGAACAGGAATGGGCAGATAAGTATTAACGATGCTCAGGGGCGAGAGTTGGAGAGGCATACCGTGCCGCACGGTTCTTTAATAAGAGTCGCGGATGGCCAGGATGTCGAAGCCGGAACCACATTTGTTAAGTGGGACCCATACACAGTTCCCATATTGACTGAAGTTGCGGGCAAGATAAAGTTTGAGGATATCAAAGATGATGTTACGATGAAAGAAGAGCTCGACCCTGCTACTAAACTGAAGAACAGGGTTATCATAGAGCATAAAGGTGACTTTCATCCTGAAATAGTTATTATGGGTAAAGAAGAGGAAGTTCTTGCCATATATCCTCTGCCTGCCGGCGCGCATATAGTTGTTACTGACGGAAAAGCGGTAGGAGCCGGAGAGATTCTCGCCAAAACCCCCCGAGTTATCACCAAAACCAAGGATATAACCGGAGGATTGCCCAGGGTCGCGGAGCTGTTTGAGGCCAGACGCCCGAAAGACCCCGCTATAATAAGCGAGATCGACGGTATAGTCGAGTTCGGAGAGTCTAAGAAAGGCCAGAAACGCGTAATCGTCAAATCTACCACGGGAATGAAGAAAGAGTATCTTATACCTCACGGTAAACATCTAAACGCTTATAAGGGCGATAAGGTATATTCGGGACAACAATTAGTCGACGGACCCGTAGTCCTTCAGGATATTTTAAAGGTTTCAGGAGACAAGAAACTGCAGGAGTATCTTGTAAATGAAGTCCAGGAAGTCTACAGGCTTCAGGGCGTGACTATAAATGATAAACATATCGAGGTCATTGTCAAACAGATGCTGCGCAAAGTGAAGATCGAAGATCCGGGTGACACGCTCTTC
>CAZHIO010000189.1:0-3036 GCA_964532615.1 uncultured Planctomycetia bacterium | reverse complement strand
TATCTGTCATGCCTCCTACTTAAATACATACCCTGTCTGCATCGACCAGAAGAGAAGGTCGAGCTCATCCATAGATATACCTACCTTCCCGGAGAAAGTGCGCATTTTGTCTTCTATGCCGACGTAAACTTTTCTCTGGCCTATGGAATTAGGCATCTTATCTATAACGCCGTACTTCATCAAATTTTTAAGCACATGCCGGTCAAGAATAGCTATATCGGCGCCCAATCCTATATTGCGCAGAAAGTGGCTGGCCTCTTTATAGCCGTAGCCTTTTATGCTTTCCACGAGGCGGTCACGCGTGCCGATCACATCGCGCGTGTCTATCCTGCTAAGCACATTTATGCGGGAGCCTTCCTTGAATAGCTCTCTCGCGCCGACTATATAATCCGCCTTTTTATTATGGAACCTGGCCCTGCCTTTAAGTTTCGGACGTATCCGGATGGCGGGCGCTTTCGTTAATAGGCCGCAACCGCATAGATCCTTTATCGCCTCGTGGCATTTCACGGCGTTTGCGTTGGCGGTAAGTATGCAGAAACACATCTCGGAAAATATATCGTCATTGCTGCCGCTCTTAATGATACTGCGAAATTCCGATATGCGCTCAGCTATAACGGGCTTTATCTTATGATAATGAGCGATCAGTTCTTTAAGCGACAGATCCCTGTTCAGGTCAGGCTTAGGCGCCGGTAATGGCGAGAAATTTTTCATCTCTTCCGGCTTAAATATTTAAACGCGCCTAAAGCGGCTTTCGATCCCTCGCCGGCCGCGATTATGATCTGCTTTTCGGGAACATCCGTAACGTCTCCCGCCGCAAAGACGCCGGGTATATTCGTTTCATTGCTCGAATTTATATTTATCTCACCCAGTTTATTCTTATCGATACCGGAGGCAAATTTCGAATTCGGGATGAGGCCTATCTCCACGAAAACGCCCTCCACATTTATAAGCTCTTCCCTGCCGGCGGTCTTCACCTTTATACCGGTAACCATCTTATCGCCCAAAATAGCCGAAACCGTGGAGCCGTTAAATATCTTAACTTTCGGGCTCGATTCTATCTTCTCGCGCATCACCGGATCGCCGCCAAGCCCGGGAGCGTTATTTATAAAATATACTTTCTTAGCTATCTTTAAGAGCTGAAGCCCGGCGTCCAGCGCGGAGTTCCCTCCGCCTATAACGGCAACGTCTTTTCCCGAAAAGAGAGGGCCGTCGCAGGTCGCGCAGTAAGTGAGCCCCTTATTCTTGAACTCTTTCTCTCCCGGTACGCCCAGCTCCAGCGAGGCTTTACCGGACGCTATTATAAGCGTCTTTGTTTCGTACTCGGCCTTATCGGTCTTTACGCGTATCACGTCAGGGTGTCTCTCGATATCGATGACTTCCTCATTCTCCCTGGTCGAGATCCCGTAAGTGCGCATATGCTCTTCAAACTTCGCCGCCAGTTCCGGCCCGGTAATGAATTGATAGCCGGTATAATTTTCTATATCGCCGGACCATGCGGCCTGGCCGCCTATATCCCCGGTTATGACAAGAAAGCTCATCTTCTTGCGCGCGGCGTATACCGCGGCGGTTATACCCGCAGGACCGGCGCCGATGATTATCAGGTCGTAAACCACTATAACCCCAGCTCTCCCATGATCATATCTTTATCGAAACCTACGATTATTTTGCCTTCGATATCTATCACCGGCACACCCATCTGGCCGGACTTCTTTATCATCTCCTGCGCCTTATCCTGGTTCGCGCCGACATCATGTTCGACAAACTTAATGTTATTATCTTTCAGATACTGCTTCGCCCTTATGCAGAACGGACACGTCGGCGTGGAATATACGATCACCTTCTTTTCCATAAATACCTCACTTTATTATGCCCTTCAGCTCCAACAGATCATCTATTATATAGTCCGGTTTTAAATGAGCTACGTCTTCGGCCTTCCCTAATCCGTGGGTAACCCAGCATGTGGCTACCCGGGCATTCTTGCCGGTCATCACATCTACATCCATATCTCCCACTATTAAAGAGCTCTTCTTATCTATTCCGAAGATCCTTGCGGCTCTATCAACTACGCAGGCCATCGGCTTGAGGCAATTCTCGTCGTCTCCGCCGATTATATTCTCGAAATAATCCACTATACCAAGACCTCGAAGAGCCACTTCAGCGAACAATGCATACCTATTGGTAAGTATGAACTTTCTCTTATCTTTAAGGTATTCCAATATCTCAACCGCATGCGGATAGAGTATGGTCTCATCTGCGGCGTGCGCTATGTAGTGATCGGTGTAGAGTTTCGTGCCGCTCTTTATGATAGTTTCGTCATCCGTACCGAGGCTCTTTTTGATAAGATCCGTAACGCCATAACCGATATACGAAGTTATAACATCTTTCGGAAGAGTCTTTAAACCCAGCGCCTTCAGGGCATGGTTCATAGCGTTCGCTATGTCGAGAGTAGCGTCTACGAGAGTACCGTCAACGTCGAAGAAGATCGTATCGAACGACGCCACGCGCTATCTGACTTCCAGTCTCTTCGAGAGGGTCCAGAGCCCGTGTATATTGCAATAGGATGACGCCATGATAGTGCCGCTCTTCTCGGTCTTCAGGGTAGTAACGGAATCCGGGTTTGTAAATATCGTGCTCATATTAGGCCCTTGCGCCGATTCGCCGTGCGCGGTAAACTCAGATCGGCCTATCTGACAGGGGAACTTCTCGCCGTCGGGGAGAAAGTAAACCTCGATCCATCTTATATGATGCTCCGTAGTGTTAGGATGGGCTATCTCTTTGCCTACAGCCACGGCTATCTTCACCGAGTCGCCTTTCTTAATAGCGTCAGGGGCGTCTATTACCGGAACGTGCTTCTCCTTCTTCCAGTCAGCGCTCTGCAATAACTCTTTCAGTTCTGTCATATCTCCTCCGATAGTTCTGGTTTGTTATAACTTTTTAGGCCCCGCCGGCTGGGTGCTTCGCGGGGACGCAAAATTTTCCCTGCGAGTAAATTTTGCTCTGAAAAGGTCGCTCGCTCTTTTTGGCAAACAGATAGTA
>CAZHIO010000188.1:0-3052 GCA_964532615.1 uncultured Planctomycetia bacterium | reverse complement strand
CCGCAGATTGAACCTGCGGATCTGAGACGGCGATACATATATGTCATCCGGGCCGGCCAGGTAATTATAGTCGGGGCTTCTCATGAAACCGAAGCCATCCGGCAATATCTCCAATACTCCTTCTCCGAATATAAGTCCTTCTTTTTCGGTCTTAGCCTGAAGGATCTTGAATATAAGATCCTGCTTCTTCAGTCCGCTCATTCCGTTAACGTTAAGCTCTTTCGCAAGCTTCGTCAATTCCGCTATACTAAGCGCTTTGAGTTCGGCTATCTCCATACGACCTCCTTCCAGATTCTTCTTACCTGTTCTCTCGTCGCTCTTCTGGTCCTGTCGTTGAGCACTACGAAGTCCGCCATCTCCAGTTTTCTCTTCATTGACATCTGGCTCCTTATCCTCTTTAGCACTGCCGATTTCTTCATCTGAAATTTTTTTACGCATCTTTCTATCTGCCTTTTTTTTGAGCTTTTAACCACTACCAGTTTATCAACCACATTTAAAAGACGGGCCTCTATCAATAAAGGCGCATCCACGACTACAACGGCACCATTGCCGGCCCTCTTAATATCTGCTTTGATTATCCGTATCACCTCGGGATGCACTATACTGTTAAGCTTAGCAAGCTTAGCTTTATCCCCAAAGACCTCCCGCGCAAGCTTTCTTCTGTCGATCCGGCCGGATCTGTCAAGAACCCCGGAGCCAAAGAGAGCTATTATCTTTTTGTAACTGCGTCTGCCTTTTCCGATAACGCGATGAGCTATAACATCGGCGTCGATCACGACGGCCCCTAACGACTTAAATATCGACGCGACAAAAGTCTTGCCCGTCCCGAAAGATCCGGTCAATCCCAATACCGTCATTATGCCGACCTCTCAATATCTATACGGTCTATACGCTTTCCTGCTTCAGCACCTTATCGTAAAGTCCGAGATACTCGTTAGCCGAGACTTTCCATGAAAAATCCAGTCCCATGACCCGCTTTACGAGCTCTCTCCATGCCGTTCTGTGCTGATGCACCGAAAGAGACTTCTTGATAGCCGCCAAAAGCGCTTCCGGTTTATACTCTTCAAATATAAAACCCGTACCTTCGGAAGTAACCGTATTATATTCGCTTATACTGTCCTTTAATCCGCCCGTACGCCTGGCAACAGGAACAGCGCCATACTTAAAACTTATCATCTGGATGAGCCCGCAGGGCTCATATCTGGAAGGAATCAGTATGATATCAGCGGCGGCGTAGATCCTCCCGGCCGGAACTTTATCGAAGTCTAAGTTTATAGAAGTATTATTCTGGTGGGCTTTCGCCATCTTCTCCAGCAGGACATGATACTTATGATCGCCTGTACCGAGCAACACAAACTGCACTTTCATGCTCAGGATATCATTTATCACTTTCGCCAGTATATCCATGCCCTTCTGGTCCGCCAGGCGCGATATTATGCCTATCATCGGTATATCGCAATCTACCTTCAGGCCCAGATCTTTCTGTAAAGACTCTTTATCTACGTACTTGTCGTCCAGATTCTCTATCGAATAGTTCTTCGTCAGGTCACGATCTACGGCAGGGTCCCAGATATTGTAATCTATTCCGTTCAAGATGCCATACACTGCCGCTTTCTTTTCCTGCAAAACTCCTTCAAGACCGCACCCGTATTCTTTGGTCATTATCTCTTTAGCGTAGGTGGGGCTCACCGTACTTACGGCATCAGCATATACGATACCGGCCTTCATCAGATTAACCTGCCCGTAAAACTCAAAATAGTGTATATGAAAAAGAGCCCAGTCTAAACCTATCTTGGGAAAGTCATCCTTATTGAATAGCCCCTGATACGCGATATTATGTATGGTAAATATGGTCTTGGTCTTTTCAAAGAAAGGATCGTATTTATATATTGTGTTTAAGTAAACGCAAACGAGCGCCGTGTGCCAATCGTTGCAATGTATTATATCGGGCCTGAAGTTCTCCTTAACGCATCTCTCCAGAACCCCTTTAGAAAAGAATATGAACCGGTCCAGATTATCACCGTAATCTCCGAACTTATCGCCGTATATCTCTTTTCTGTCGAAGTATTCGTCGTTCTCCACCAGGTAGACCTTAACATTTCCGTTCAATACAGTTTCGTTACCCTCGACTTTTATCGAACGATACTTGGGCATTATGATACGAACATCCACACCCTGTTCGGCAAGCGCTATAGGCAGACCGCCGGCGACATCCGCCAATCCGCCTGTCTTCGCGAAGGGAACCGCCTCGCTGGTAACGAAAAGCACTTTCAATTTATCCATATCTATACGCGCCCTTAGCCTTTATAGACCGTCTGTTCCAGCCAGTTCTTACCGACCTCGATATGAGCCTCCAGCGGGACGTTTAGCTCTATCACCTTCTCCATGCCGTCCTTCACTATCCCGTAACTCTCATCTATCTCTTCATTCGGAACATCAAATACCAGCTCATCATGAACCTGTAAAGTCATCTTAGTCCCGAGCTTTTTATCCTGAAGTTTTTTATTTATATTTATCATGGCCACCTTTATCAGATCCGCAGCCGATCCCTGGACAGGGGCGTTTATAGCCGTTCTCTCCGCGAATTGCCTTATCCGCTGATCGGAACTGTTTATATCCGGAATATACCGTCTTCGTCCGAGAATTGTCGTGACATAGCCTTTTTCTTTAGCTTCCGATATCAATCCATCCATATACTTTTTAACATCCGGGTACCTCTCGAAATAAGCGTCTATGAACTCTTTGGCCTTATTTACATCTATATTCAGACTCTGCGAAAGCCCGTAAGGGCTCATTCCGTATATGATCCCGAAATTAACGGTCTTGGCCATGGCTCTCATCTGGCCGGTCACATCGCTTTCTCCTACGTTAAATACCAGTCCCGCGGTGAACGAATGTATATCCAGGCCCTCCTTAAAAGCTTTTGACAGGCGCTTGTCTGCCGACATATGCGCGAGTATCCTTAATTCGATCTGAGAATAGTCCGCCGATAGCAGTACCTTGCCGCTATCTGAAGCCACGAATGCCTTGCGTATTTTGCGCCCCTCTTCGG
>CAZHIO010000187.1:0-3055 GCA_964532615.1 uncultured Planctomycetia bacterium | reverse complement strand
CCGACTTCGATCCTAAGGGAAAATCCGATAATGAAGTGATGAAATTCTGCCAGAGCTTCATGACCGAGCTCCAAAGGCATATCGGCCCCAACACGGACGTGCCTGCCGGAGATATCGGCGTGGGCGGACGCGAGATAGGGTTTATGTTCGGCCAGTATAAAAGACTACGCAACGAATTTACCGGAGTATTGACCGGCAAGGGCCTTAACTGGGGCGGAAGTTTGATCCGGCCTGAGGCTACCGGCTATGGCTGTGTATATTTCGTCCAGGAGATGCTTAAGACCAGAGGCGAGAGTCTTAAAGGCAAGATATGCGCGGTATCGGGATCGGGCAACGTGGCGCAGTATACGGTAGAGAAGCTTAACGAGTTCGGAGCCAAAGTAGTTACATTATCGGACTCAGACGGATTCATTCACGATGAAGGCGGCATCGACGGTAAGGAGCTGGCTTGCGTCATGAATCTCAAGAACGTAAAGCGCGGTCGTATAAAGGAATGCGCCGGCGAATTCAAGTGTAAATACCATGAAGGCAAGCGCCCGTGGTCGGTGAAGTGCGATATCGCGTTCCCGAGCGCCACTCAGAACGAGATAAGCGGCGAAGACGCAAAGATGCTTGTTAAGAACGGCTGCTTCGCTATCGGCGAAGGAGCGAATATGCCCACCACGCCTGAGGGGATCGAGGTCTTCCAGAAGGCGAAGATACTTTATGCTCCCGGCAAAGCGGCAAACGCCGGAGGAGTCGCGACGAGCGGACTGGAGATGTCCCAGAATAGCGAGAGGCTTTCGTGGACAAGGGAAGAGGTTGATGAGAGGCTGCACAATATTATGATCAGCATCCATAAGTCTTGCGTTAAGTACGGCAAAGAGGGTAAATATATAGACTATGTTAAAGGCGCGAACATAGCCGGCTTTGTAAAAGTAGCCGATGCGATGCTCGATCAGGGGCTCGTATAATAGAGTTGACTTATAGCGGTACTGAGATATAATTAAAGCGGTGGTTCAGAGCAGACTGCCGCGAAAAACAAGGACGTTTTGGAGCCGTACTATCGGCACTCAAAACGTCCTTGTTATTTATAATTTATTAAGGGGGAGACTATGACGAAATATATATTCACGACAGGCGGCGTGATCTCGAGCCTGGGCAAAGGGATCGCATCCGCGTCGATCGCGAAGATACTTGAATCGAGAGGCCTCAAAGTCTCCCTGATGAAACTCGACCCCTACATTAACGTTGATCCCGGAACCATGAACCCATATCAGCACGGCGAGGTATACGTAACTGAAGACGGGGCTGAAACAGACCTTGATCTGGGCCATTATGAAAGATTCACCAATGCCCGGATGACGAGATACAACAATGCCACGACCGGCCAGGTTTATAACACAGTGATACAGAGAGAGCGCCGGGGCGATTATCTCGGCAAGACGATCCAGGTCATACCTCACATAACCGACGAGATAAAAGAACGCATCAAGAAGGCCGCGCAGTCGTCCGACGCCGATATACTGATCGTCGAGATCGGAGGTACGGTAGGCGACATCGAGAGCCTTCCGTTCCTGGAGGCCGCCAGACAGTTCCGGCTCGATGCCGGCTATAACAACACGCTGTACATACACCTTACCCTCATCCCGTATGTCCGATGCGCCGGCGAGATAAAGACCAAACCCACGCAGCACTCCGTAGGTAAATTACGCGAGATAGGAATACAATGCGATGTACTATTGTGCCGCACTGAAAAGCCTCTTTCGTCCGATATAAAGGATAAGATATCCCTATTCTGCAATGTCCCGAAAGAAGCCGTTATCGAGGCGCCCGATGCTGAGACTATATACGAAGTGCCTCTGATATTCAATGAACAGGGGCTCGACAAGATACTGCTCAATCATTTTAATATTAAATGCAAGCCCACGGACCTGAAGAGCTGGAGGAGAAAGGTCGTCGACCGGATATTAAAACCTAAGCATGAAGTCACCATCGCCGTTGTAGGAAAATATATAGGCCTTCAGGACGCTTATAAATCCATCTATGAATCGCTTGTCCATGCCGGCATACACAACGACACTAAAGTCACGCTTAAAAAGATCGACTCTGAAGAGCTGGATAAAAAGGGAGCCGGCAAGCTATTGTCGGGCATATCAGGCATACTCGTTCCCGGAGGATTCGGCTATCGAGGCATAGAGGGCAAGATCAAAGCCATTAAATATGCCAGGGAGAGGAAGATACCTTTCTTCGGGCTATGCCTTGGGATGCAGTGCGCCGTAATAGAATTCGCCAGAAATAAGTGCGGCCTCAAAGACGCTAATTCCACCGAATTTGACCCCGGCACCAAGCATCCGGTTGTCAGTTTATTGGACGAGCAGAAGACTGTTAAGGATGTGGGCGGAACCATGAGGCTGGGAGTATACGCTTGCGAGATAAAGAGGGGGACGGTCGCTTTTAAAGCGTATGGAAAAGAGATCGTGATGGAGCGCCACCGTCACAGATATGAATTCAATAACAAATACAAAGCTATCATGTCAGAAAACGGCCTGGTATTCTCCGGCGTATATCCTAATAAGAACCTCGTGGAGATGATAGAGGTGAAAGATCATCCGTATTTCGTAGCCGTTCAGTACCATCCGGAATTCAAATCAAAGCCCGATAAGCCGCATCCTTTATTCCGCGACTTTATCAAGGCAGCGCTAAAGAAATAGGCGTTGTGCTCTTAAATATTTTGTGCTCACTATTAGGGCATTTACTTTTGGCACCTTGCTTTCGCTCGTTAATTTAATCTTCCATAACCGGTGATAGCGGCAACCCAGCCAGTGGGCTTCGCCTAATTTTGCTATCAAGGATGATTGCGTAGTATTTAGTTATTTTCTTTATACAGTAACCGGTTAGTCATTCATATATGAGCTTATTAGTGCTTGCCTTAGCAAAATTTACGGCTCAACCCACGTGGCTGGAT
This sequence comes from uncultured Planctomycetia bacterium, assembly GCA_964532615.1. GTDB lineage: Bacteria > Omnitrophota > Gorgyraeia > 2-01-FULL-45-10 > 2-01-FULL-45-10 > CAIMPC01. The sequence goes on along the minus strand of CAZHIO010000187.1, from coordinate 108 downwards.
TGCCACTTCAGTATGCACTAATGATTAAATTTTCTCACTTGGAGAGTCATGGTGGCTAAAATTCGGGTGACGCTCCTTAAGCCTTTTTTCGTGTAAGAGGCGGTACGG
>CAZHIO010000186.1:0-3055 GCA_964532615.1 uncultured Planctomycetia bacterium | reverse complement strand
TATTATTCGTATTCCTGCTTCTCGCGGCGCTATTCTTTATCGGCGGATATATTAAAGACAGAATCTATTTATATCTGTTGTCATCCGCGGCCATAGCTTTGGCGGTCCTGACAAAAGGTCCGATATATTTAGCGCTATTCGTCTTTGCCGTCGTGGCGTTTCTGGCTGTCTCCAAAGACTTAAAAGCCCTGAAGAGAATGCCGATATGGCAGATGGCTCTTATATTTATAGCGGTGACTTTACCGTGGTATCTGGCAATATATAAATTGCACGGACAGGCTTTTATAGACGGTTTCTTCGGGTTTCATAACGTGAACAGATTTCTCGTTTCCGAACATAAGATCGGCTCACAGATTTATTACAATCTGCCGATAATGATGGGAGGCATGTTCCCGTGGAGCATATTTATTCCCGTGGCGTTTTGGAATATAGTAAAGAAATTTAAAAGAGATGCGCCTGATGCCGGCGTTTCCGGGAAGAGCTCGTGGTTTATTTTGATCTGGTTCTTTAGTATATTCGGATTTTTTACGGCCTCCAGCACCAAGCTTCCGACTTACATTTTTCCGTCTTTCTTTTCATTAGCCGTGATCATAGGTGCGCTGCTTGATGATTTTTTACGAGGCGATATCGAAGACGGCGTATCGAAAGGCGTAAAGATATCGTACTATCTCCTCGCCTTAATAATGCTCTTTGGGTGGATCGGAGGCGCTATTTACGCGCAGCTGGACTTTCCTTCGATACTCTTAGGCGTGGTTGTCTCCGGCCTGTTCCTGGCATTAGGAGCGCTGATCTCTCTCGTGCTCTTTATGAATAAGAGTTATGCCTTAGCGTTTCTTCTGATAGCGTATTCAGTAGCGATATTTCTCTGTCCCACAAGCGCTCTCTTGCTATCCGAAATAGAGCGCTATGAGACGAGTAAAGAGGTTTCAGCGGATCTTATGACTGTCATGAAACCCGAAGAAGGGCTTGGGTCGGCGAGTAACTATATGCCGGGGCTCGCTTTCTACACGGGAAAATTTCCGGTTGATCTGGATAAACATGACGAGCAGATCAAATTCTTTAATTCCGAAAAGAGGATATGGGCCGTTATGAAAGAGAAGAACCATAAACACCTTTACGACTCCCAGATCACGAAGGCATATGTCAAGCCTTCGTACATGCTATATAAAGTCGGAAAGCGGGCGATAATAACTAACGAGCTTCCTGTGGAGGGTAAATATTTGGTCAAGAGGGAGAAGCTATGAGCTCCGGACGAAGCGTATCTTTTGTATTCCCGATGTATAATGAGGCTGATAACATCGAAACGACCGTAAAGCGGGCTGCGGAATTGGCTTCTCAGATCTCGGGTGACTATGAGATAGTAATAGCGGATGATGCCTCTACGGACGGCAGCGGCAGCCTGATAGACCGCCTGGCGGCGAAGGATCCTCGTATCAAGCCCGTGCACCTGAAGATTAATTCCAAGTTCGGTGGCGCGCTTAATGCCGGGCTCATGGCGGCCTCTAAGGATGTTGTTATATACACAGATTCGGACTTCCCGGCAAAGGAAGAGGATATTAAGAAAGCCATGCTGCTTATCGGGGAAGCTGACGTGGTGACGGCTTATAGCCTCGTAATAAAAGACGTAAACCCAAAACGCGTAATAATGTCCAAAGTATATAATTTCCTGGTGCAATCGCTATTCAGCCTTCATTTGAAAGATATAAATTCCGGCCTTAAGATATTCAAGAGAGAGGTGCTTAAGGGCCTGGACCTCAGATCAAAGAGTCCGTTCATCGATGTGGAGATATTCGCAGAGGCCCTTAAGCGCGGATATGTCATCAAGCAGTACGGCCTGATCTTCGATCACAGGACAAAGGGATCGTCTTCAATATCCCGCATGAGCGTCGTATTCAGCACATTTCTGGACATGTTTACCTACAGGTTCAGATTATAAATATTTGAGTTATCAGGCATTGTATTCTCGCAGGTTAGCCGCTTCCAGAGGTTATATATATGAGCATAAAGCAGTTGATCGTAGCTGCCGATGATTTCGGATTGACTAAAGGCGTGAATGAGGGGATGATCCGCTCTCACGAAGAGGGGATAGTCACTTCGCTGAACCTATTACCGACGGGAGAAGCTTTCAGTGAAGCGCTCGAATTGGCCAAAAAGATAGGTCTTAATGAAGCCGGAGCGCATCTTGCGCTTACTGAGACATCTCCGGTTACCGAAGTCTCGGGAATACGCTCTCTCGTCGATAGAGATGGGCTCTTCTGCAAAGGTCATTATCAATTTATGCTGAAGCTCATGTCTGGAGCGATCGACCTGGACGAGGTGTATATCGAATGGAAAAACCAGTTAGATAGAGCCCTTGCAACTGGCATAAAAATAACGAATCTGTCAACCCACGAACATCTGCACATGATTCCGGACCTGTTGGCAATATTGATCAGGCTTGCCAAAGAATGCAAAATTCCGGCAATAAGATACCCGCACGGCGATCGCTCGAGCCGCAGAACCAATATCGGATCTATCATTAAGAAGGCGGCGCTATTTTGCTTTGAAGGAAATATGGGTAAAGCGTTAAAGTCGTCCGGAATGATAGCCCCGGAACATTTCATCGGTTTTCTCGATTCGGGAAATATCACTGAAGATGTGCTGCTCGATATATCGGCCGGCCTGGAATGCGGGACTACGGAGTTAGTCTGTCATCCGGGTTTTCTCGATAAGAGAGTGCTGGACCGATATACATTCCATAAAAATTCGGAAGCTGAGCTATTTGCCCTTACGAGCCAGCGGGTTAAGAAGGCGCTTGACGAGAAGAAGATATCGCTAATCAGCTACGCAGAATTCATCTCCGGATCTCATTAAATTAAGAATAGCGGACAAAAATTCCGATTTTCGGGCGAGAGCCGTCTATTGTCGATAAAGGGATAATCCGATACTATGGGCAATTTATATAGAATATTTATCAAAATGACATCGTATGTAGCAATAAAGTAATGCACTACTAAAGTTAATTTTAATTTCATATAAAATAAAAAACGGAAAATGATTTTTTTAAATCATTTTC